>NZ_BTPM01000001.1:3300000-3523452 GCF_036245475.1 Vibrio sp. 10N
TGCTTACCGACAATCGTTACCGCATCTCCGCTGCGCACAATAGCTACATCATCATAGCCAGCAATCGCATTTAGCTCACCCGCCAGTTTGTCCCAATCAACTTCATCGACACTATTGGCGACTTGGGTGGGACGTGGTTCTGGCATTGGTTCATCCAACCAATACGCTTTGGTATCGTTAAAATTAGTGCGAAGTGTCACCCCCAATGCAACGGCATTGCCACGCTGATAGCTAGCACGAATATCCCCCCAATCACCAACACGATACAGCGCACCAACGTTCCAAGGTGTGGCTGGTGTCATGTCAACGCCAGCCCGCACCACAGGAAAGTCTTGAGAGTAGTCATTCGAGTCATATTCAAGTTTGAGACGCAGCGGTTGCCAGGGTGTTTGGTATTCGATGCCGCCGAACAGTGCTGCTGGTCCTTTAAACCAGCGTTCATAGTCGACCATACCACCAGATCCTTTGGTATCTGAAGGGCGTCTACAATAACCATCACTTACTTTACAAAACGGGTTAGCGATATTATCGCGAGTGCCTAGGTAACCCCAGCCCATCCCTAACGTAAAATCGACATTACCAAAGCGCTTTGTAGCTGCAACAAACTCACCATCGAACAGCCCGGTACCACCAAAATCTCTAAAACCTACCGAGGTTTCTGGCAGGTAGTCTCCCTCTTCTAACAAGCGGATCTTAAAATCAATCCCCTTGTCTGTGTATTTGGTATCACCACTAAAGCTCGGGTCGCTGCTATAAAGTAAATCCTGCACCAAGGTGTAACGAATGGTGGTTTCAAACCAAGGCATCAACTGCAAGCTAACGTTGTATTTATGGTAATGTTCGGTCCAGTCACCATTAATACTAATTTCCCCTTCCGCAGCCATTCGCCCTGTTGGCATTTGCATAAGGCCTACACCACCAAAGTCCGATTGTGATGGCGACAATGTTGCGGGTTCAAACACATCACCATAGGACACTGTACTTAACACTGTGGCGATTGCCGCGGACAATATTGAAGGCGTTAATCGCTTATTATTCATTGTGATTCACCTTGTGGCGCAGCAAGTCGGCTATGTCTTGATTTAGGCTTGAAAATTCTGATGGAAGGGATTTAAAAGGCACGTAGACTATTGCACCGGGTGCCAAAAAATGAGGTTGAAAGTTCCATATGCCATAGGCTATCTCCATCACTTTGCCGTCTGGCTGAATGACGAATGCACTGCTATGACTAGCACTATCCAAGCGAATGCCACCTAGCGCATTAAAGTAATCAGCTAAGAACCATTGTGCTTGATGGACAATGCTCTCCGGCTGCTCGACTGCACCTAAAAAATTTATCTTGTTATTGCGAGCGCCAATGTTGAGGTGATAGTGACCCACCAATTGTGGATTGCCGTTTCGTAGCGACTGCACCTCGTCATAGTCTAGTGAAGTGAACTCACGGTATTGAAATTGCGAACTTTCGATGTGATTTAGAATCTTGTATGCACCAATGCTCGCATCGTGTGCCTGAAGCGCTTTAAGCTGAGCGACGACTTGGACTTTTTTGCTATCAATAGACGATTGCTTATCTAGGGAGAATAACTGAGCTTGCAAATAGTCCAACTGCACATTCGCGAGCTGTGCTTGGTTGTTGGTGTCTCTTAGAATCGTATCCAGTCGTGCTGGTTGAGGGTACTCCAACCTAACCGACTGCTGCTGCAGCATGATTGATAACTCGGCACTGCTCGCAGGGAAAGTTGCGGCAAATGTAATAAAAACAACAAGGGGATAAGCCAATACTCGCGGCAGCATTACTCGCGACAAAAAGCGGCTGTTTAACCATTTAATATTTCGCCATCCGTGATAGAACATGCGGTTTCCTTAATCGATATCAGCGTCTAGATCAAAGCCTAGTAGCGACGTTGCTATCAAAGTGATTACATCGAAGGTTGTTTTAATACTGTGAATTCGACTTTGGCCATTTGCGGGCCTATGTACTCTACAGCGCGGACGGTTTTCCCCGTTTCGCTGTCTTGCCAGTATTCATTGATTAGTGGGTAGTCAAGCGCATCAAACTGCACTCGCTCGCTGTATTTTTCTGTTTGATAGCTTGCAACAGCGGTATTGATGGTTTCGTTGCCATCAGCCCATCGATTGGCAATGCCCTGATATCCATAACGGTAGTCTGGCATCCAATCATAATTCACTCGCCATGAGTTGGCGGTTTGCTCTGTCCTGGTGACGCCATGGAGGTTATCGCCATAGAGACCTATGGTTTTCACTAACCTACCCTTTTCGTAGACAAACAAAGCACGGTCTGAAGACATCCATTTATACTGAGTGACACCTGTCGCCGTGTTTGGCTCCGCAAAAGCTAAAACCACAAAGATCTGGGCGCCATCGTTAATTCGAACGTACGCACTGGCGTAGGGGAGAGCCTTGATTTCTTCAGCCGTCATGACCACATCATCGGCACCTAAAAAGGCCTCAGCTAAGGTAGCGTTTACGTCTTGGAAACGCTGGGAGCAAGCCGTTATCGTCAATAACGAGCACATAATGAGCGTGGATTTAAACTTCAATACATCATCCCGCATTAGATTGAGCGCAAGCTATAAGCGCTGCATAAGATTGGATATTACTCAACTCGACAAAGTGGAGAAAAATAACCGTTTTAAGAAAATAACGCCCCCTCTACAAACGATATGTAAAGAGAGCGCATGTAAACAACAATTACTGAGTGTTAGTTACTGTTGTTGTTGTCGCATTGTTGTCTTCCGCTGAAGCAACAGCAACTACTGCTACTGCAGCTGCAGTACCAATTACAATACCGCCAGTCATAGCTGAACCTGCTGCTGCACCACCTGCGCCAGCGCCTGCTGCGCCGCCTTCAGCTTCTGCAAATGCTGGGCTAGCCATACCTGCTGCAATCGCCATGATTAATGCGATTTTTTTCATGGTTATTTCCTTTTACTCAATTATCGATAATTCAGTGCATCTGATTGAACACACTGACTTTCAATGTTAGTCCATTGTATAAAGCATTGTAAACGGTATTATTTTTACATCTTTCTGACAAATGATATTTTTTGAGCACCCGGTCACAGTTTGTCAACTTGAGTGATCGCCGCTTGCCACCAAGGAACTCCTTTGAACACCTTCGTAAATCTTATATACTTCAAGTCATTATCCCACTCAAATTGGAACGTTTTATGATCATTGTAACCGGTGGTGCTGGCATGATTGGCAGCAATATTATCAAGGCACTTAACGCAGCTGGCTTGAATGATATTTTGGTTGTCGACAACCTAAAAAATGGGCGTAAGTTCAAAAACTTAGTTGACCTAGATATCACAGATTACATGGATCGTGATGACTTCCTTACTCAAGTCATGGCGGGTGATGACTTCGGTCCAATTGAAGCGGTTTTCCATGAAGGCGCTTGCTCTGCAACGACGGAGTGGGATGGCAAGTACGTGATGCTTAACAACTATGAGTACTCGAAAGAGTTACTGCATTACTGTTTGGATCGTGAAATTCCATTTTTGTATGCGTCATCTGCAGCAACTTATGGTGAAACGACCGTATTTAAAGAAGAGCGCCAATATGAAGGTGCGCTCAATGTTTACGGTTACTCAAAGCAGCAGTTTGATAACTATGTTCGTCGCCTATGGGCAGATGCAGAAGCACATGGTGAAACATTGTCTCAAATCACAGGTTTCCGTTACTTCAACGTTTACGGCCCTCGTGAGCAGCACAAAGGCAGCATGGCGTCGGTCGCGTTCCACCTTAACAACCAAATGAATGCGGGTGAGAACCCAAAACTGTTTGCTGGTAGTGAACACTTTATTCGCGATTTTGTTTACGTGGGCGATGTGGCAAACGTGAACCTTTGGTTCCTGGAAAACGGCGTATCTGGCATCTTTAACTGTGGCACTGGCAACGCTGAAAGTTTTGAAGCGGTGGCAAGTGCTGTGATTAAGCACCACGGTAAAGGTGAAATTGAAAACATTCCTTTCCCTGATCACCTAAAAGGCGCATACCAGGAGTTTACCCAAGCTGACTTGACTAACTTGCGCGCAGCGGGTTGTGATATTGAATTTAAGACGGTTGCTGAGGGTGTAGCTGAGTATTTAGCGATTGTGAATAAGTAATTTCGTCATCCCTTAAATAGAGTGAACCTCACGTGTGGCGCTATCCATTCATATACGTCATCCCCTTGAAAAAGGGGATCTCATAAAGCGCGCTGTGAGGTTAAGTGCGCTTTGGATGTAACGTTATTATGTAGGAAGTCACTCGCTTTACGAGATCCTCACTTTCGTGAGGATGACGGGAGTATGAGAGGATGGCGGTTTGTTTTGGTTTTATCGTGCACAATAATCAAAGCTGTACACTCGTCATCCCCTTGAAAAGGGGATCTCATGAAGCGCGCTGTGAGGTTAAGTGCGCTTTGGATGTAACGTTATGATTAAGCGAGTCACTCGCTTTACGAGATCCTCACTTTCGTGAGGATGACGAGAGTATGAGAGGATGGCGGTTTGTTTTGGTTTTATCGTGCACAATAATCAAAGCTGTACACTCGTCATCCCCTTGAAAAAGGGGATCTCATGAAGCGCGCTGTGAGGTTAAGTGCGCTTTGGATGTAACGTTATTATTAAGCAAGTCACTCGCTTTACGAGATCCTCACTTTCGTGAGGATGACGAGAGTATGAGAGGATGGCGGTTTGTTTTGGTTTTATCGTGCACAATAATCAAAGCTGTACACTCGTCATCCCCTTGAAAAAGGGGATCTCATGAAGCGCGCTGTGAGGTTAAGTGCGCTTTGGATGTAACGTTATTATTAAGCAAGTCACTCGCTTTACGAGATCCTCACTTTCGTGAGGATGACGAGAGCATGAGAGGATGGCGGTTTGTTTTGGTTTTATCGTGCACAATAATCAAAGCTGTACACTCGTCATCCCCTTGAAAAGGGGATCTCATGAAGCGCGCTGTGAGGTTAAGTGCGCTTTGGATGTAACGTTATTATTAAGCAAGTCACTCGCTTTACGAGATCCTCACTTTCGTGAGGATGACGAGAGTATGAGAGGATGGCGGTTTGTTTTGGTTTTATCGTGCACAATAATCAAAGCTGTACACTCGTCATCCCCTTGAAAAAGGGGATCTCATGAAGCGCGCTGTGAGGTTAAGTGCGCTTTGGATGTAACGTTATTATTAAGCAAGTCACTCGCTTTACGAGATCCTCACTTTCGTGAGGATGACGAGAGTATGAGAGGATGGCGGTTTGTTTTGGTTTTATCGTGCACAATAATCAAAGCTGTACACTCGTCATCCCCTTGAAAAAGGGGATCTCATGAAGCGCGCTGTGAGGTTAAGTGCGCTTTGGATGTAACGTTATTATTAAGCAAGTCACTCGCTTTACGAGATCCTCACTTTCGTGAGGATGACGAGAGTATGAGAGGATGGCGGTTTGTTTTGGTTTTATCGTGCACAATAATCAAAGCTGTACACTCGTCATCCCCTTGAAAAAGGGGATCTCATGAAGCGCGCTGTGAGGTTAAGTGCGCTTTGGATGTAACGTTATTATTAAGCAAGTCACTCGCTTTACGAGATCCTCACTTTCGTGAGGATGACGAGAGTATGAGAGGATGGCGGTTTGTTTTGGTTTTATCGTGCACAATAATCAAAGCTGTACACTCGTCATCCCCTTGAAAAAGGGGATCTCATGAAGCGCGCTGTGAGGTTAAGTGCGCTTTGGATGTAACGTTATTATTAAGCAAGTCACTCGCTTTACGAGATCCTCACTTTCGTGAGGATGACGAGAGTATGAGAGGATGGCGGTTTGTTTTGGTTTTATCGTGCACAATAATCAAAGCTGTACACTCGTCATCCCCTTGAAAAAGGGGATCTCATGAAGCGCGCTGTGAGGTTAAGTGCGCTTTGGATGTAACGTTATTATTAAGCAAATCACTCGCTTTACGAGATCCTCACTTTCGTGAGGATGACGAGAGTATGAGAGGATGGCGGTTTGTTTTGGTTTTATCGTGCACAATAATCAAAGCTGTACACTCGTCATCCCCTTGAAAAAGGGGATCTCATGAAGCGCGCTGTGAGGTTAAGTGCGCTTTGGATGTAACGTTATTATGTAGGAAGTCACTCGCTTTACGAGATCCTCACTTTCGTGAGGATGACGGGAGTAAGAGAGGATGACGAGGATATATAGGGATGACGTACGCAGGTGATTAAGCCGCTAAGAGAGATATATTTTAAATGAACATTCTTATGGCTCTGTCCCAACTCGAAGTGACTGGGGCTGAGGTTTACGCTACTACGGTAGGTAATGAACTGACAGCTCGGGGCCATAATGTGTTTTATGTCTCTGACACCCTAACCAAGCCACACAACGGCGATTTTTTCTCACTGCGTTTTAATAAGCGCAGTGTGCCGCGCCGTTTTTGGCACGTGGGCTATCTGATTTATCTCATCAAAAAGCACAACATCCAGCTGGTGCATGCCCATTCACGCGCTTCAAGCTGGAGCTGTCATGTAGCTTGTAAAATCACCAACACACCGATGGTCACAACCGTACACGGTCGCCAACCTGTGCACGCCTCCCGTAAGAAGTTTCACGCGATGGGCGATAAAGCTCTGCCTGTATGTGAAGCCATTCGTGATCAGCTCCATAACGACTTGGCGGTACCATTAGAACAGATGGAAGTCAGTCGTAACGGTATTGAAACCGACAAGTTTCAGTGGCTGGGCGCCCCGCAAAATACCAAACCGGTTGTCACCATTGTTGGTCGCTTAAGCGGTCCAAAAGGTGAGCTCTGCTATCGCCTACTCGATGAGTGTTTGGATGCTGAAAAGTACGACATTCGAGTCGTCACGGGCTCTAAGTTTGAGTCACGATTTGAAAGGTTTTCATCAAGCGTCAACTTTGTGGGCTACACCGATGATGTACCAGCCATGCTTGGTGAAGCGGATTTAGTCATAGGTGCTGGCCGAGTTGCCATGGAAGCGCTGCTTTGCGGCAGACCGACACTGGCGATTGGTGAAGCGACGTGCATTGGCATTGTCGATGAAAACAATGTCGATAACGCCATGGCAACGAACTTTGGTGATATTGGCCCTGTCGATCTCGATATCGACTTTACCCAAATTGCTGCTCTGGTCGAAAAGGGGCTAAACAGTTCGCATTGCTCGCAAACCACCAGCGATACTATTCGAGGCAACTACAGCCTTACCAACATCGTTGATGATATCGAACGTATTTACCAAGATGTCTACGTTACGACGCTCAAGCGTGAAATGCCGGTCATCATGTACCACCGTTTTATCAAAGACGACAGTGGCAAAGGCGTCCACGGTACCTATCTGCATATTGATATGTTCGATAAGCATATGGCGCTACTCAAAAAGATGGGCTTTGAGACGTTAACATTCGAAGACTTACAAGATGGCCGCCTCATCAGACGTTTAGAAGCCAACAAGCGCTATATCATGCTGACTGTCGATGATGGTTACGTTGATAACCTAGAACTCATGCTTCCAGTTTTGCAAAAGTATGACTTTAAAGCAGTGGTGTACGTGGTGACTGGCGAAACCTTTAATCGTTGGGATGTTGAGAATCCATCCAACCCTGAGAAATCTGTACCTCTGATGAATGCAAAGCAAGTCAAACTATTGGCCGAGTCTGGGCACATCGAGATTGGCGGTCACACCCTCACTCACCCGAAACTTGATACCTTGAGCGATGAACAGCAGCGTTTTGAAATCGTCGAAAACAAGAAAGCGCTTGAATCAACCTTGGGTAAAACGCTCACCTCATTCGCTTACCCATTTGGTGAGCACAATCAAGCCTCTAAGCAAATTGCCAAGGAAGCGGGCTATCAATATGCGGTCGCCACCAATTCCGGGCCATTGGCGTTTCATCAAGACCCGTATCAGATCCGCCGTATTGCGATTTTCCCGAAAACCGATGTATTTGGTCTGTGGCGAAAAGTTCGCGGCAATTACCTATTTAGAAAAGTGAAATCATGAAGATCCTAGTCATAGGCCCCTCATGGGTCGGCGATATGGTTATGTCGCAAAGTCTCTACATTGAGCTCAAAACACGCTACCCAGATGCGACTATTGATGTGCTTGCTCCTGCCTGGTGCGAACCGATTCTTGCCAGAATGCCGCAAGTGAATCGCTCGATTGAAATGCCTATTGGGCATGGTGCTTTTGATTTAAAAGGGCGTTGGCGAATTGGCAGACAGCTCAAGCAGCAAGGCTATACGCACGCCTATGTACTACCCAACTCTGCAAAGTCTGCGTTAATACCACTGTTTGCGGGTATCCCTAATCGAATCGGCTGGAAAGGCGAGAGTCGTTATGGCTTGCTCACAGACTTACGCCCTAACAAACGTATTTTTCAATATTATGTGGAACGATTTGTCGCACTCGCGAGTCCAAAAGACGCCATGTTGGATGAAGTACGCTTGGAGACCTGCCCGCGACCTAAGCTATCGGTGGATGAGCGTGTTCAAAAACAAACGCTGGCGAAGTTCTCGCTAACCAACGACAGAGTGGCGATTGGCATGTGTCCTGGTGCTGAGTTTGGTCCAGCGAAACGCTGGCCAGATGCGCACTACGCCAAGGTAGCACAACATGCCATAGACAATGGTAACCAAGTTTGGCTATTCGGCTCGGCAAAAGATCGCGAAGTGACGGAAAAAATTCGCAATGCTCTGACGCCAGAGGCGCAGCAACATTGTTATAACGTGGCGGGTAACACTTCGCTTATTGAAGCGGTGGATTTACTGGCGGCTTGCAATACCGTGATCAGTAACGATTCCGGGCTCATGCACGTATCGGCAGCCGTGGGGTGTAATATAGTGGCAATTTATGGCTCGAGCTCACCAGACTATACACCTCCTCTCGGTGAGCGTGTACAGATCGTAAATACTGATATAGAGTGTCGACCGTGCTTTAAGCGTGAGTGTCCTCTGGGGCATATGAATTGCTTAAAACAGCTCGAACCCGATATGGTTATCGCTAAGTTATAGTACATCAAACCATTTGCTCTAGAGGCTATATCAAAACCATAGAGCAGCCAGTTTTCAAGAATCAGGATTATTAAGCGGTTATGTCTGCTAAGCATTACGACAACACGGACAACAGTGCGACCATTGAAGTCATCATGGCCGCCTACAACAATGTGCGAGATATGCGATTGGTGTTCGAGGGGTATTTGCGTCAAACCGATACCGACTTTTCTCTTTGTGTGACTGACGATGGTTCAGGACCAGAAGTGAAAGCCCTAGTGGATGTCTATCGTGCTCTTGGCTTGAATATTCGCCACCTTTGGCAAGAAGACAAAGGCTACCGTCGAGCACTGGCGTTAAACAAAGCCATTGCCAGTTCACAGTGTGACTTTATTATCATGACGGACAACGATTGCATCCCTTCACAGTACTTTATCGAAGATTATCGACAAAGGCTTGGTCGCGACACCATGCTATTTGGTCGTAGAGTCGACTTGTACCAAGGTGCTAGTCAGCTTATCCGTGAACATAACGTGGCTTTAAAGCAGACCGAATCCGTATTTTGGCTGTTAAGCCAAGCACTAAAAAAAGGGTTAAAGCGACCAGAAATGGCTATCAGGTTTCCAGAACCTATCCTTAAATATTGGAACCGAAAACCTCGAGGGGCTATTGGTGCTAACCTAGCCGTGCCACGTCATGCTCTGCTTGAAGTAAATGGCTTTGATGCGGATTACGAAGGCTACGGCATGGAAGAAACCGACCTCGTGTGGCGCTTAGAAAAGTGGGGGCTTAAACCTAAAACGGTACTCGGGCGCTGTGCCCTATTCCATCTCTACCACAAAGAGAAACAGCAAGGCCCTGAAGCCATGCAAATGTTCGAGCAAAAGAAAAAGCTGAATTTAACGCGCTGCTTAAATGGCATCGACCAAATTAGAGAAACCGAATGACAGAACACAACCCGACCATCTCCATCATCTGCCCTTGCTACAACGAAGAGCAAGTGGTGGGCTTGTTTATGGAACGCATCACCACGGTTTTACAGCAAACTGAGTATGACTATGAGGTGATTCTTATCAACGATGGTAGTAAAGACAATACGCTGTCAGTGATTAAAGAGCTTCAACAGCAAGATGGGCACATTCGTGTCGTTAACCTATCGAGAAACTTCGGTAAAGAAGCGGCATTAACCGCTGGTATTGACCTTGCGCGCGGCGAAGTATTGATCCCGATCGATGCTGATCTGCAAGATCCACCTGAACTCATTCATGACTTTCTTGAGAAATGGCAAGAAGGCTATGACGTGGTTGTCGCAAAACGAGCCGATCGCAGCACAGATTCTTGGGCGAAAAAGTTTACCGCTGAGATGTTTTATAAGTTTCATAATGCGGTTGCTCAGGTCGACATTCCCGAGAACGTGGGTGATTTTCGTCTCATTAACCGTCGAGTGGTCAATGCCATTCAGTTGCTACCCGAAAACCAGCGTTTTATGAAAGGTATCTTCTCTTGGGTTGGTTTTAAAACCGCCGTGGTTGAATACAAGCGTGAAGCACGCGAAGCCGGTGAAACCAGTTTTAATGGTTGGAAACTGTGGAACTTTGCTCTTGATGGCATTACCAGCTTCAGCACTGCGCCGCTGCGTATTTGGCTCTATATTGGCTCGTTCATCTCGGCACTTGCCTTCATCTACGGCAGTTTCACGGTAATAAAGACCCTTATCTACGGTATTGATGCTCCTGGTTATGCCTCGACCATCACCATTATGCTATTCCTTGGTGGTGTGCAGCTTATCGGTATTGGCGTTATGGGTGAATACATAGGGCGTCTCTACATGGAGTCGAAGCGTAGGCCCACCTATATCATTGAAGAAGATAGTATTGGCTCGCCGAGCGCAATCAAACAGCAAAATGATGATTCGAGTCAGTAAACATGAAGTCAATGTTAGACCGACTGCTTGAGTACCGTCTTGTCCGTTTCGCCCTGACGGGCGGAATGGCGACAGCGATCCATATTGTTGTCGCGTTTAGCTTTATCCACTTAGTAAAAGACAATGTGCTGTACGCCAATATTCTCGGCTTCTCAATCGCTTTTATGTTCTCCTACTTCGCGCAGACAGTGTTGGTGTTCAGGCAAGAAGTAAATCTTCGCAATGCACTAAGGTTTTTTATGGTGCAATTTGGCGCACTGATGATTTCACAAGCGATAAGCGAGCTGTTCTCCGACTGGAACAGCTATATTCGAGTGCTGATGGTCGTCGTTATATTGCCCATCATCACCTATCTTATTCATAAAGTGTGGACCTACTCCGGCTCCTCAGAATCCACACCTCACTAACCGCTCTAAAGAGTCTGATAATGAACCAACATTCCATCGCAGAACGACATTTTCACTGGCTGTACGCTTTGGGCTTTGCTGTAGGATTGCTGCTGACTTTCCTATACGCACAAAACCAAATCCTCACTGGCGATCAAACCCAAATGCTGTACAAGGGATACTTAGGTGCCTATCAAGATACCTGGTTAAGCTATGGTAATGCCGCGAGCGCCGTGGGTAATGTTCCGGGTTCACTATCGACGTGGCTGATTGGTGTGCCTTTGCTTGTTTGGGATTCGCCATGGTCGCCGATGGTGCTGTTGGTACTTCTGCGTATCGTCTCACTGGTACTACTTGATAATGTCATCAAAACCATGATGCCAGAGAAAAACAGCGCCTTAATGCGCTTATTGTTTCTCGCACTCTATTGGCTAAACCCATGGTTTTTATACGATAGCCTGCTTTATAACCCATCGTATCTTTGCCTGTTTGCCGCCATGCACCTTTGGTCGGCCTCCAAGATGCGCCTTGGTAAGTCCTTCGGCTATACCTTTGTCCACGTATTATCGATTGGACTCGCGATGCAGCTTCACTATTCATGGCCAATTTTGGCGGTGATTTCAGTGTACTTGTTCTATCGCCAAATGGGGCAGGTCTCTTGGTTTGGTGCTCTCGCCGCTGTAGCGGCTCTCCTACTTTCATTGGTGCCTTACTTCCAAGAATATGCGGTCAATGAAGAACTGACTCGCGAGAGCGACAGATACATTGGCTATGGCTTAGTGCACGTTTATCCGGTTTTAAAAGCATTATTGTACTGGCTAAGATATGGCTCAATGCTGTTCTCAAACAAAGTCATTGCCTATGGTGAGTTTGATTGGTTAACACAGATTGAATGGTTAAAGATTTCCGCTCTCGCACTATGGAAGACTCTCGTATTCCTAGTTGGCGCTATAACAGTTGTCATCTCTGCAAGATTGAACTGGCTTTGGTGGAAACGTGTTAAGCCCTTATGCTTGCGTGGCCGAGGTAAAGTCAATGGCCAACAATGGGTCGAATTGTATGCATTTGGCGCTGTTGTTGGTGTGCTAATCAGTGCTGCCCTGTCACCCATTACCTTCTCTTACTGGCACTTAATCATGGTGTATCCATTTGCCATTTTGCCAATCCTGATTGGCATTCACGCTATATTGATTTCGAAACAGTCGGCACCTAGCAGCTCTACACCGACTAAGTTCAACGGTTTCGTGCAGCGCTATCGCTTAACATCACTCATCGCTACTTGGTTTACTGTGCGTGAAAAACGCGTACTGCTACTGAAGTTGGCGTTTGGTTATTTGCTGGCGCTCAACCTGCTTGCGTCTCACGACAGCATCAAATACTCCTACGAGGCCGATTATGTGCAGCAAACCGAGCAATTTTTGCAGCAGCAATCACTCATTAGTCCGAACGTGAGACCGCAATGATCGTTCGTTTTGTTTATACATTATTGCTAACCATCGTTGCGCCGCTGTTTCTGTATGGCTTATTCAAAGCCAAGCCAGGAAAACCAAGTGTGGGCAAGCGCTGGCGCGAACATTTTGGCTGGACACCAAAGCTCGCAACCAGTGACAAACCGGTGGTGTGGTTTCATGCCGTCTCCGTGGGCGAAACGTTAGCCGTTACCCCACTCATTAAGCAGTTTGCTAGCGAAAATCCCGATACGCAAATCGTCATTACGACAACAACGCCAACTGGCGCCGAGCAAGCTGAAAAACTGAGTGACATTGCTACTCATCGCTACATGCCACTCGATTTTGGTTTTGCGATAAAACGTTTTTTGCGCCTGATTAAGCCATCACAAATGGTCATTGTTGAAACCGAGCTTTGGCCAAATACGCTTCACATTGTCGCTAAAGCAGGTGTGCCTATCACTGTGATCAACGCTCGCTTGTCGGAGCGCTCTTGTCGTCGCTATCAAAAGGTCCAACCGCTATTCAATGTCATTGCCCCGACTATCTCGACCCTGTGCTGCCAGTTTGATGATGATGCGAGTCGCTTTGAACGTTTAGGTATAGCCCCAGAGCGTATTCAGGTGACAGGCTCAATCAAATTCGACATACAGATTACTGATAAGCAGATAGAGCAAGGGAAAGCACTGCGCAAGCAACTTGGTCAAGACCGACCAGTCTGGATAGCAGCAAGTACCCATGATGGTGAGGATGAGCAGGTTTTAACTGTTCATAAACAGCTACTACAGAATCATCCCGAACTACTGCTTATTGTCGTGCCTAGACACCCCGAGCGCTTTGAGAGTGTTGCAAAGCTTTGCAAAGACCAAGGCTTTGGAGCGATGAAACGCACCGAGCTTAACTCTGTGCTATCAAGCGAAACCTCCGTTGTGCTTGGTAACACCATGGGCGAGATGATGTCCTACCTAGCAGCAAGCGATGTGTGCTTTATGGGAGGGAGTTTACTCGGTAAGAAAGTCGGTGGGCATAACCTACTAGAACCTGCCGCACTTGGTTTACCTGTTCTAACCGGTCCCAGCTACTTTAACTTTACTGATATTACCGAGCAATTGGTTGAGAACGATGGTGCTATTATTTGTCAGGATACAGAGCAAATATCGATTGCTGTTTCTAAGCTCATTGAGCAGTCATCACTTGCCACCGAAATGGGAATTGCTTGTAAACAAGTAGTGAATCGCAATCAAGGTGCATTAAGGCACACACTAGACCGTCTTTCTTCTTTTCATATTACAGAAAAAACGAACCCAAAATCACTATGACCGTAAATCACTCCATTACCCCTGAATGGGTCACTAAACTCAGTGCTGCATTAATCGCGCTCTTTTTTGCGTCTTACTTCAATGGTGGTTACAACCTCACCTCGGCACTGCTCGCATTAACTGCGATTATCGTCTTGGTGTATCAACGTAAAATTAGCCCCAGTTCTGCACCTCAAAACCTGCAGCTATTAAACTGGACGTTTGCATTATTCGGTCTTAACTTGGCCATTATTACTTTAAGTGCCTACTTAGATCTTGATACAAGAAGTGTTGGACGCTCAATTGAGTACCCCGCCAAAGCCTTGTTGCTGTGCATTGTCAGCTACGTAGTGATATTCACCCGAGCTTCAACCGCATCGCTATGCTATGGCTTGGTTGCCGGTGGTGTGTTGGGTGCGCTTATTTCAGGCTACGATGTGTATATTCAGCACTGGCGTGGCTTTGGTGCAATGATGCCAATTCAAAAGGGCAATGCTGCGATCCTATTCTCTACGATGCTGTTTACGCTTTCATTCTACTGGTATAAGTCAAATCAAAAGCTGGCATGGCTTTGCTTATTGGGTGCTAATCTCGCGCTTGCTGCGAGCATAATGTCACTCAGTCGAGGCGGGTGGGTTCTTGCTCCACTCACCTATTTGATTGCCGCTGGGGTTTTCTTCAAACAGACCGCACGCCACTATACCGCCATTGCAATCCTATCATTGATTGCAACGGTCACATTAGTCTTCACCACCGCGCCTGTCGGCCTTGAAGAGCGCGTGGCTGTGGTAGCGAGTGAGGCACAATCAGAACAAGGCTCGGTAGGCGTGCGTATTGAAATGTGGAAGTTTGCTTGGCAGTTGTTCGCTGAAAAACCGCTAATGGGCTGGGGTGAAGATGCGCTTCAACCACGTTTAGATATCGCGGTTGCCAGTGGCGAGCTTTCAAACTACGCGCGAACATTCAATGGTAATGCTCACAGCGCCTATTTCAATGCCCTATCCCAACGCGGTGTGATTGGCTTTATTGGACTAATGGCCTTTCTCGCCATTCCAGGCATTCTCTATTTGATCTCACTAGTGCGAGCCAAGAGCGAAGAGACCAAACTATGGGCGACACTTGGCGGGCTGCACATCCTATCGACGGCGGGTTTTTGCGTATCTCAAGACCACTTCCTGCATAACGAAGGCGTGGTACTCTATGCGACCACCAATGCTATTTTACTTGGCTTCCTTATTCGTGCGAAAAACGCAGAGAAAAGTTAAGCCTTAATGCACAAATCGCTTCCCTGCCATAGAACCAATGACCTTGGCAGGGTTGCCGCCGATAATAGCATCCTTTGCAAACTCACCACTGACTAACGCGGATGCGGATACAATCGAGTTGTCGTTAATGATGCACCCCTTAAGAAGGGTCGAGCGTGCACATACCCATAAATCTGAGCCGACTATCACCTCTTTATCTGGATTGATGCTCGTACCCGTTTCTAGCTCGACCGCGTGCATGTCCGTATCCATAAATAAGGTTTGCCACGAGACTAGCGCTCGGTCACCAAAGCGCATACTTTTTTGACACACGATCGTCGTTTCACCAGAGAAGTTAACCCCATCACCAATAGTGAGCTCACCAGAGATGTGAAGACGGCTTCCGGTACCAATTTTGTTGCCACGCCCGAAGTTCACGATGCCGCCTTTTTTAAGCGACCATATAAACCGAGAGTATTTGCCGTCAGCTATCTGAACCTCACCAAAACCCAGTTTTATTTTTCCAAACTTAGCTCCCTCAGGCACAGTTACTTTACCGCGCAGATCTCTGAAGTAGGTACGATGACAAACGAGTACAGGAAAGCGCAGAGCCGTTCTCAATGGAAAATAGCGAAAATTAAACCATAAGGTTTTGGGAATACACCTTAAGTAGAAATAGAGTTTTCTCATTGCTTACCCTGTTGGTATCCTGCTAGCAACGCATCAAAATCCATGGGCTGCCAGTGGATTTGGTAACGTCCCAACTCTTTCTCGAAAGAACGTTTTAGGCGACTGAGATTATCTTGCTTCCAGCTGTCACCGGCTTGTTCACTGCATTTGTCGAAATCAATGATCCATACATTATCCTGCACATCCATCAGCACATTGTGGATATTGAGGTCGGTGTGATTCACTCCTGCATCGTGCATCGCTCGGATTTCAGCACCAATTCTATGATACGCCGCTTTGTCTAACGCACCGTCTTGAAGAATTGCGACCAAGTCTCGTGCATTAGCAATTTTTTCACTCAAAAGATCAGCTCGATAATAAAGGCCTGATCGTATTGCAATCGCTGCTAGTGGGCGGGGCACATTGACGTTGGCTTTAGCAAGTTTGTTAAGAAGAGAAAACTCCTGAAAACTGCGCGTATTTTGCCAACCATTGAACCAGTATTGGTCACGCACCAACTTGCCAAACAACCCACCACGGCGATAATGGCGCAGCGCCGCTGGCAAATGTTCAGTTTCGACAAACCAAGTAGTGCCGCGACCTTGTGCGCTGCCTATTACTTTGTTTTGTGCTTTCCAAAACTCTGGGGTAAACAATTCTTCATCAGGACTAGAAATGTAGTCGCTGTCATACCAAATCATAGTATTGGGGTTGGGGGCTATTTGTTGCACAAGGTCTCCGGTGGATGGATAGTCAATGACGTTGTTTCACGCATTAATCTAACCATTTATTCATGCCATTGCGACAATAAGCAACGGTCGTATTCAATTTTTGTTGCTTGATTTGAGTCAATGACTTATCCCCATCATCGACCTCCCTCACAGGATGGTCCAAATGATAAACAACCGCTCGCCCAAGTGAACCATGTGCCGTGACGCCGACTAAGGAAAGGCGATGACTAAGATCAACATCCTCTCCCCCCCATCCTATGAAGTCCTCATCAAAGCCATTCACCAACAATAAGTCTTGGCGATCGACAGCGAAGTTAGCACCATATGGCCAAATCGTTTTGATTCGATTCAACAAGGGCAATACCCATGTCGGATAGCGAATAGCTTGTTCAATTTTTGACAGCTGCTTGCGTAGGGAAAGCCACAGTAACAAAGAAGTTTTGCTCAACTCCGTTATCGACGAGTCACCATTCTTTAACCACTGAGTGATATCTGAACCCAAATATACTCTTGGCCCCGTGACCAGTCCCTTTGGGCAGCTCAAGGCTTTATGATCAGCAACAAAGTGAGGGCTGGGTATGCAATCACTATCGGTGAAAATAATTCTGTCAGCTTGGGAGCTTGCCACGGCTTTATTGAGAATGACCGTTCTTCTAAAACCTTGATCTTCATGCCAAATATGACGCAATCTCAATCCCTTCCGCTGAAATGACTCAACGAGTTGTTTCACATCAGGTTCAGAGCCATCGTCTGCGACACAAATGTCAAAATCCTTGTCTACCTGATTGAGATAACCTGACAAGGTGAGCTTCAAGACGTCGGCATCGTTATAGGCCGACATAATCACTTCATACCGCATAGTTCGGTGGTCATTACCTTTACTAAATCACTATTCAAAGAGTGACAGAGTTTAACAATTTGTAAAGTCTATCGTTTTGGGGCGGCGATTCTAGCACTATAGTGAAATTTTACATTCTATTTTCTTAGCTGCATAATCGTTGCCTATCTATTACTGAATGCGCTGACACTATGGCTTTGTTTACCACTCCTCCTACATCGATTTGCATTCTGCGCTTGTCTGCCATTGGCGACGTGTGCAACACCATCGCTGCGGTACAAGCAATTCAAGCACACTGGCCGAACACCCAAATCACCTGGATAACCGGATCACTAGAAGCAAAGCTGCTCGAGAGTATTCAAGGCATCAGTGTTGTCGTGTTTGACAAAAAAGCAGGTTGGCGAGGCTATCGCGACTTGTGGCGTCAGCTTCGTGGTCAACAGTTTGATGCTCTACTTCACATGCAATACGCGCTGCGCGCAAGCATTGCAACTCTGGGTATTAAAGCCAAATACAAACTCGGTTTTGATGCTGAAAGAGCGCAAGACTTTCAGCAGTTATTCACCAACGTCAAGGTGCCTTCACCACAAAAAATGCATGTACTGGATGGATTGCTGGCCTTCAGCGAGACACTTGGAGTCCCAGCCTCCTCCCCCCATTGGCAACTAAACTATAGTCAGCAACACGCTGATTGGGCAAAACCGCTTTTAGTGGGACAGCAAAATCTCGTCATTGTTCCTGCGGCTAGCAAGGGCTATAAAAACTGGACGGCGGAAGGTTATGTTGCTGTGATTAATCATGCCATTGAGAAGGGATGGAAGGTCATCTTGGCAGGCAGCCCGGCAAAGATTGAGGTGGAGCTTGGTGCGAAAATTGAAGCTTTGTGCTCTCACACAATCAACAACGTCATTGGTCAAAGTAGCCTGATGCAGATGCTGGCTCTGCTTGATATGGGCGATTTGGTGATTGCGCCGGATACCGGGCCAACCCACATGGCCAATGCGATGAATACGCCCGTGATAGGATTATATGCTCATCACAACCCGCAACGCACAGGCCCATATTGTTATTTAGATTATGTGGTGTCGGCTTACGAAGAGGCGATTGTCGCGGAAACAGGTAAAGCCAGCAATGAGCTTGAGTGGCGTGCACGAGTGAAAGACAAGCAAGCGATGCAGCGCATTAAGGCTGAAAGCGTGATTGCGATGTTCGATCATGTGGTGAAAGCAGAAGCGCTTTGTTAATGCTGTATATTCAAGCTATTACACTCATTACCCTAAGTAGTGCACTCGTCATCCTACGTAGTACACCCGTCATCCTACGTAGTACACCCGTCATCCCCTTGAAAAAGGGGATCTCATGAAGCGCGCTGTGAAGTTAAGTGCTCTTTGGATATAGCGTTATTATTTAGGAAGTCACTCGCTGTAGGAGATCCTCACTTTCGTGAGGATGACGAGAACAGTGAGGATGTCGAGGGTAAACGAGCATGTCGAGGGTAAACGAGCATGTCGAGGGTAAACGAGCATGTCGAGGGCAGGTGAAGATGACGAGAAGACTGGGCAGAACAACAATCAACCAAGGATCATTACAGTGACCAAACCAACACTAGCTGTCGCGCTGATAGTAAAAAACGAATCGAAACATCTACGCGCTTGCCTAGAGACAGTGCAAGGCTGGGTGGATGAAATTGTCGTCCTAGACTCTGGCAGCAGTGATGACACTCAAGCCATTGCCGAGGAGATGGGCGCCAAGTTTTACACCAACAGTGAGTGGCCCGGGTTTGGCCGCCAAAGGCAAATCGCACAAAGCCATGTCCAATCCGACTTTGTTTTTTGGCTCGATGCCGATGAGCGCGTCACGCCAGAACTTAAAGCCAGTATCTTAGATGCGGTCAGTAAAAACGCCCCAACCACCATTTATCAGTTCGCCCGACTCAGCTGGGTGTTTGGCCGCTTTATCAAACACTGTGGCTGGTATCCAGACAAAGTGCTACGCCTCTACCCGACTAAGCTCACGCAGTACAACGATTCTTTGGTGCATGAAAAAGTCGAAACAGATAAATCAATGACGATTGAAACCTTAACGGGCGATCTCATCCATTACACTTACGATGACATTCATCATTACTTGGTAAAATCTGCAGGCTATGCCAAGGCGTGGGCAGAACAAAGAGAGAAACGCGGCAAGAAGTCGAGCATTTCACAAGGTATTCTGCACGCTGTGGCGTGTTTTGTGAAAATGTACATCGTCAAAGCCGGCTTTTTGGATGGTAAGCAGGGATTATTACTGTGTTTGCTGTCAGCGCACTCCACGTTCGTGAAATACGCTGATCTTTGGGTTAGGACAAGTACTGAGCCGCCCAAGGGTTAAGCTCTTGAGTCACCTTAGCAATATCGATGCGGGTCATGTTCTCTTGGCTCGCTTTGTCCTCTGCTCGAGGCGGCGCAAACGCTAAATGGCGACCTTCTGAGTTTAGTGGCTTCCAACGTAGCGGTGTTGCTGAGCGTTTCGCTGGGAAAAAACCCACGGTTGGCACGTCAAGTGCTGCAGCGATATGAAGCGGCCCTGTAGAGCCCGCAATAAACAAACTGGCGCACGCTAGCGAGCATGAAAAATCCACCAGCCCGTCATTTTTGTCATACACCACACTGTCGATCGTCTTCTCTGCGAGCAGCGCTTGAAGCTCTCGTGCTTTCTCTTCTTCACCCGGCCCTGCAGTCAACACAACATTCATACTGCCATCAATGCCAGCCACCAACGCCGCATATTGCTCGAGCGTCAAATTGTTCGCTGAACCACCACTGCCCGCGTGAACATAAATCCAAGGCAACGCTTTATTTAAGCCAAGCTCACTCGCCAGCTTTTCTTTCTGTTTCGCCAACGCATCAAGAGAAAAAGAAAAATACGGCGCGCGCGGTTCTACAATCTCAATCGACTGATCGTTTAAAAACGCACGGACCAGGTCGAGGTTGTACTCGTACTCTGGCTTGGCACTTTGAGAGCGCTTTTGTTTAATGCGTCGGTTATAGAAAAGCTGGGCAAACTTGGTCGCTGGGGCCAGTCGATACGGGATTTTCGCTTTCCATACCAACAGGGCGTTATAAGTAGTTGAAAACAGGTTGATGGAAGCATCAAACTTGGCGCCCTTAAGAGTTTCAACGAGATGTTTCTGGGTGTGCTTGTCTGCGTTTTTTCCACAATCCACAATCACTTCATCAATCCAAGGGCAGGCTCTTGCGAGCGCCACAGTATAGCTAGGAACCAAAGCGGTCACTCGACAATCAGGCATCGAGGCTTTGAGCATCGCAAAACTCGGCCATGCCAACATAAAATCGCCTATCTTGTCGTTCCGAACCACCAGTATGTTTTTCATCTTTATTCTCTTGTCACCTAGCTGTTTGAGGATAATAGCAATTCACTGTGTTCTGGCAACCTCATTCCTAATAAACACTGGAAAGTGCTACACTGACGCAAACTATTAACAAGAGCCAATACCGTGACAAAAAAACGTCTATCTCGAGTGATTTATCCCGGCACCTTTGATCCTATTACCAACGGTCACCTTGATCTGATTGAACGTGCTTCGACCATGTTTGATGAAGTCATCATCGCCATTGCTGCTAGCCCGAGCAAAAACACCATGTTTACTCTCGATGAGCGTGTGCAGTTCACCACCGAAGTCACAAAGCACCTAGATAATGTCACCGCCAAAGGCTTTTCAGGTCTTCTAGTCAACTTTGCAGAAGATGAACAAGCTAACGTGCTGATCCGCGGCCTACGTACCACGGTCGACTTCGAATATGAGTTTGGTCTGACGAACATGTATCGAAGACTACTGCCTGGCTTGGAGAGTGTGTTCCTCACCCCAGCAGAAGAGCACGCATTCATCTCTTCGACTTTGGTTCGCGAAGTCGCCATCCATGGTGGCGATGTGAGTCAATTTGTGCCACCACTGATTGAGCAGGCATTGCAAACCAAGAAGGTTGTGTAGGGTCTAAAGATATACACAAATTAACAATAGTTTGATTGCTATTTTATTGACCTACACTTGAAGAATGTGTGAGACTTCGAACGTTTTTTTGTTCAGCAAGATGATATAGCCTCATCTTGCTCAGCATCGGCCAAAACGATTCATCTTGGTCGAAGTCCCGCTTCTGGAGCATATGAAAATGATAAATAAACAGCGAACGCTGTGGTTCCTACTCATTGGCGCTTTGTTAATTCGCCTACTCTCACTTGGGTTCTATCCGCTAATGGACACAACTGAGTCGCGCTACGGTGAAATGGCGCGCATGATGGTGGAAACTGGTAACTGGCTAACGCCTTTGTTTGATTACGGCGTCCCATTTTGGGGTAAGCCGCCACTCTTTACGTGGATGAGCGCTGCGAGCGTCGAGCTCTTTGGGCTGTCAGAGTTTACTTTGCGCTTACCACATTGGCTTGCGGGTGTATTGGTGGTTGCTGCCGCCGCTTGGTTTGCAAAAAAGAATGGTTACAATCCACTGGTTGCCGCAGTCGTGCTGTCGACCACGCTCGTGTTCTCCATCTCAGCGGGCGCTGTAATGACCGATATGGCACTCACTATGGGTCTTGCGCTTGCCATGGTTGGTTTCTACCAATGTTGGCGCGGTGAAACACTTTGGGGTTATGTAGGCTTCATTGGTCTTGCTATTGGCCTACTGGCTAAAGGTCCGGTTGCGATTGTTCTATTTGGCCTGGCTGTCTTCCCATGGATGGTGATTCAACATGGTCTCATTGGCGCGTTCGTTGAGCTATGGCGCCGCTTCCCACTAATTAAGGGAACACTGCTGATGTTAGCCATAGCACTGCCTTGGTACATCATGGCAGAGCGTGCTACGCCTGGATTTATCGATTACTTTATTGTCGGCGAGCACTACAAGCGCTTTGTCGAACCTGGCTGGACTGGCGATCTTTATGGTTCTGGTCACGAAGAGCCTAAAGGTAAAATTTGGTTCTTCTGGCTATTAGCCGTACTCCCTTGGTCACTCATTCTGCCAGTACTCATGTTAGTGCGTGCCAAGTTTGGCCTTGAGCAAGCAAAGCAAAACCACGGTTTCACTAGCTTTGCTATTTGGTGGGCATTGTCACCGCTTATTTTGTTCACGGTTTCAAGTAATATTTTGCCGACCTACGTACTACCAGGCACACCAGCGATTGGTCTATTGATTGCGATTTTCTGGAAGAACAAAGATACCATTTGGTTGACGATTGCTGCGCTGGTTGTCCCTGTAGCACTGATCGCAGCGACGTACATGCTGTCGACGGGGAAAATTGCCGATAACAGTGATAAACATCTGATTGAGAGCCTAGACCCTGATGTGCGCGTGTTCTACAAATACCCACGCTCATATTCAGGTCAATATTACAGCTTTGGTCAAGCCAAAGTACTGCGCACTGACGATCAACTTGAAGGACTCGATCAGTTCTATCTGATCACCTTCAAAGACCGAATGGCCTATGACTACCCATACTATCAAGAGAAGTTTGATTGTAGTGATGTCGTTGCTGAAAGCCACAACCGCGGTGCTATTCTGTGTAAGGTGAAACCCTAGCAATAACTAGCCAACAAAAAATAAAAAGGCCTGATTAATCAGGCCTTTTTTGTATTCAAATGCGGTTCAATGACTTCTCATCATGTGAACAATTAAATACCAAACTCTGCACGGTACGCTTTCACCGCTTCAAGGTGCTCAGCATTACCACCTTTCTCTTCAAGGTAAGTGATAAGGTCTGTCAGACTGACGATAGAAATCACCGCGCAGCCAAAGTCTCGTTCCACTTCTTGAATGGCAGAAAGCTCACCCTTGCCTTTTTCTTGACGGTCAATCGCAACTAGCACGCCCGCTAGGTCAGCACCGTTGGCTTTGATGATTTCCATTGACTCACGAATCGCAGTACCCGCTGTGATCACGTCATCCACCAGCATAATACGACCTTCGAGTGCGCTACCCACTAGGTTGCCACCTTCACCGTGGTCTTTCGCTTCCTTACGGTTGAAACAGTAAGGAGTGTCGATATCGTGGTGATCAGCGAGTGCTACCGCCGTTGTCGTTGCAATTGGGATGCCTTTGTAAGCTGGGCCAAATAGCACGTCAAACTCAATGCCTGAGTCCGCTAATGCAGCTGCGTAGAAGCGGCCTAGACGTGCTAGGTCACGACCAGTATTGAAAAGCCCAGCGTTGAAGAAGTAAGGACTTTTACGACCAGATTTAAGGGTAAACTCGCCAAATTTTAGGACTTCTTTCTCTAATGCAAATTCAATAAATTCACGCTGGTATGCTTTCATTTTATCTCTCTCTTTAATTTCATTCACAATGTACATCGCGTCACCCACGCAGTACACCCGTCATTCGACGATGCTCCGTCAATCAACGATTCCTCGTCATCCTCTTGAAAAAGGGGATCTCCTGCGGCACGTGACTCACATAATTTGAGCACAATACTCGCTGCCAAAGATCCTCACTTTCGTGAGGATGACGGTTTATTTTGGTTTTATCGTGCTCAGAAGTCGAGGCTGTACACTAGTCATCCTTGTATATTCGTCATCCCTACACACTCGTCATCCCCTTGAAAAAGGGGATCTCCTGCGGCACGTGACTCACATAATTTGAGCACAATACTCGCTGCCAAAGATCCTCACTTTCGTGAGGATGACGGTTTATTTTGGTTTTATCGTGCTCAGAAGTCGAGGCTGTACACTAGTCATCCTTGTATATTCGTCATCCCTACACACTCGTCATCCCCTTGAAAAAGAGGATCTCCTGCGGCACGTGACTCACATAATTTGAGCACAATACTCGCTGCCAAAGATCCTCACTTTCGTGAGGATGACGGTTTATTTTGGTTTTATCGTGCTCAGAAGTCGAGGCTGTACACTAGTCATCCTTGTATATTCGTCATCCCTACACACTCGTCATCCCCTTGAAAAAGAGGATCTCCTGCGGCACGTGACTCACATAATTTGAGCACAATACTCGCTGCCAAAGATCCTCACTTTCGTGAGGATGACGGTTTATTTTGGTTTTATCGTGCTCAGAAGTCGAGGCTGTACACTAGTCATCCTTGTATATTCGTCATCCCTACACACTCGTCATCCCCTTGAAAAAGAGGATCTCCTGCGGCACGTGACTCACATAATTTGAGCACAATACTCGCTGCCAAAGATCCTCACTTTCGTGAGGATGACGGTTTATTTTGGTTTTATCGTGCTCAGAAGTCGAGGCTGTACACTAGTCATCCTTGTATATTCGTCATCCCTACACACTCGTCATCCCCTTGAAAAAGGGGATCTCCTGCGGCACGTGACTCACATAATTTGAGCACAATACTCGCTGCCAAAGATCCTCACTTTCGTGAGGATGACGGTTTATTTTGGTTTTATCGTGCTCAGAAGTCGAGGCTGTACACTAGTCATCCTTGTATATTCGTCATCCCTACACACTCGTCATCCCCTTGAAAAAGAGGATCTCCTGCGGCACGTGACTCACATAATTTGAGCACAATACTCGCTGCCAAAGATCCTCACTTTCGTGAGGATGACGGTTTATTTTGGTTTTATCGTGCTCAGAAGTCGAGGCTGTACACTAGTCATCCTTGTATATTCGTCATCCCTACACACTCGTCATCCCCTTGAAAAAGGGGATCTCCTGCGGCACGTGACTCACATAATTTGAGCACAACACTTGCTGACAAAAATCCTCACTTTCGTGAGGATGACGTTTTTTTGATTTGTGGTTTCTCTACACAAAAAAATAGCCCCCTTACGGGAGCTATCAATCAATCTTCTAAAGCCAGCTTCTGAGCTGCTACGATCTCGGCAATGCCTTTGTTTGCTGACGCCAGTAGCGCCATCAACTCATCGTGGCTGAACGGTTCGCCTTCTGCGGTGCCTTGGATTTCGATCATTCGACCATCTTCTGTCATCACCACATTCATATCGGTATCCGCTGCAGAATCTTCGGTGTACTCAAGGTCACACAAGATGTCTTCACCAAGAATGCCCACAGATACTGCAGCCACGTGGCCTTTCATTGGGTTCGCTTTTAGCTTGCCTTTCGCAACAAGGTGAGCAAACGCATCAGCCATTGCCACGCTTGCACCAGAAATAGAAGCAGTACGCGTGCCACCATCCGCTTGGATAACATCACAATCGACCGTTACCATGATTTCGCCCATGGCTTCTAGGTCTACCACCGCGCGCAGGCTGCGAGCGATTAGACGTTGGATTTCCATAGTACGGCCGCCTTGCTTACCGCTAGCCGCTTCACGGCGCATTCTTGAGTGCGTCGAGCGTGGTAGCATGCCGTATTCCGCCGTTACCCAGCCTTTACCTTGGCCTTTTAGCCAGCGAGGCACATTCTCTTCCACGGTTGCGTTACACAACACTTTGGTATTGCCGAACTCTACCAACACAGAACCTTCTGCATAAGCGGTATAGTTGCGAGTAATTTTTATTGGGCGCACTTGGTCTGCTGCGCGATCATTTGGACGCATGGGCATTACCTTAATTGGGGAAGCGAGTTAGGTTGGGCGGAGATTATAGCGGAGAAGTGAAAAGGGATCTAGGTTCTATGGTTCTATGGTCCTATGGTCCTATGGTCCTATGGTCCTATGGTCCTATGGTCCTATGGTCCTATGGTCCTATGGTCCTATGGTCCTATGGTTCATACAAGAAAACCTTATTAATTAATGAAAGCGTAACTCGTCATTCCCCACAGGGCCATAGGTCCGCTCTTCCCAAAAACCGTTCTTTCCCCTAGGACCATTTATTATTAACTGTGCTACCATGACAACAGTTTGAACACACTTAATGAATTCAAAGGAATCATTTCATGATCTACAGTATGACCGCGTACGCGCGCAAAGAGGTCAAAGGTGACTGGGGTAGCGCAGTATGGGAAATCCGCTCTGTAAACCAACGTTATCTCGAAACATACTTCCGTCTTCCAGAGCAGTTCCGTGGTCTAGAGCCTGTACTTCGTGAGCGTTTTCGTAAGCGTCTGGCACGCGGTAAAGTTGAATGTCACCTGCGTTTTGAAGCCAACCCTGCCGCGAAAGGTGAACTAAACATCAATGAGACGCTGGCCAAGCAAGTGATTGGTGCGGCTAACCAAGTCATGGCCCTAACCGGCGAAGAGAGCCGCATCAACCCATTCCAAGTGATGCAGTGGCCAGGTGTGATGGAAACGCCAGAGCAGGACATGGACACCATCAACAAAGCACTATTAGATGGCTTTGAAGGTGCACTTAGCGATTTCATTGAAGCGCGTGGCCGTGAAGGCGAGAACATGAAAGCGCTGATCGTACAGCGTCTTGATGCAATTACAGCAGAAGTGGTGAAAGTTCGTGCTCGTATGCCAGAAATCATTGAATGGCAACGTGAACGTCTACTGGGCAAATTTGAAGAAGCTAAAATCGAGCTAGATGCCTCTCGCGTTGAGCAAGAGCTGATTCTTCTAGCACAAAAATCAGACGTTGCAGAAGAACTCGACCGTCTAGACTCTCACGTTAAAGAAACCAACAGCATTATGAAGAAAGGCGGTGCCGTTGGCCGTCGTCTTGACTTTATGATGCAAGAATTCAACCGCGAGTCGAACACATTGGCGTCTAAGTCTATTAGTACCGACATCACCGCATCAGGCGTAGAGCTTAAAGTATTGATTGAACAAATGCGTGAGCAGATCCAGAACATTGAATAATGTCCGTGCATTAAAAAAGCAGGCGAATGCCTGCTTTTTTTGTGTCTGAATTTTGCTTACAACAGAACTAGATAGGTCATAAACAACACCGACAACACATAAATCACCGGGTGAACCTCTTTGCCCTTACCTGCCACGACCATACTAAACGCATAGCTAATAAAGCCCATCGCCATACCGTTTGCAGGAGAGAAGCTCAGCACGGTAAACATGATGGTAAAGAAGGCAGCGATGCGCGACTCTTTCTTATCCCACTTGATATCGCCCAAGCGGCCAATCATATAGATGCCTACCACTACCATTGCTGGCGCTACCATGGCTGCCGAGAACAGTGAGAATAGTGGGTATAGGAACAGGGATACAAAGAACAAGCCAGCAACCACGACTGCCGCTAGACCGGTTTTCGCGCCCTGCGAAGACGCAATGCCTGACTCAGAGAATGCGGTTACCGACGTTGTACCAAGCAGCGAGCCCATCACAGTACCACCCGCGTCAGCCACAAGTGCTGATCGCGCATTCGGCACCTTACCGTCTTTGTCGATGATGCCAGCATCACGACCTACACCGACAATCGTGCTAAGACCATCAAAGAAGTCGACAATTAGGAAGATGATGACAATGAACAGCAGATCAAACATCTTCTCGGCCGTTAAACCTGAGAAATCAAAAATAGCACCAAAGCTACCGGCCATACTCGGCGGCATCGCAACTAGCTGTTCTGGAATTGGCGCATTAGCTGTACCCATAAAGGTATCCGCAACAATGGTCAGCACGATAGCTGAAATAAACGAGATGAAGGTGGCCAGCTTGATATCGCGAACCATACAACCCAGAGCGATGAAGATACTGATGTAGGCGATGATAACCTTAGGATCGAGAATATCACCCATGCTCACCAAAATGATGGGATTTGAGACAATGATGCCAGCATTTTTAAGCCCCAAGAAAGCGATAAACAAGCCCAGCGAGACCGTAATGGCTAGCTTGAGATCTTCTGGAATCGACTCAATCATCGCTTTGCGGATCTGAGTCATCGATAAGATTAGGTAAATAATGCCCGAGAAAAAGATACCAAGCAGTGCCTCGTGCCAAACCAGCGCGACCGAGCCACTTAGCAGCATGCCTTTGAAAAAGCCGTTCATACTCATACCGGGAGCAAGCATCACTGGGTAGTTGCCAAATACACCCATAATCAGCGTCGCAAACGCGGCCGCCAGCGCTGTTGCGGTAAATACTGCGCCGCGATCCATTCCAGGAATATCGCCCAAAATAGCCGGGTTGACCGCCAAAATGTAGCTCATCGCTAGAAACGTAATGAAGCCCGCGTACACCTCAGTGCCAATCGTAGACTTGCGCTCACTCACCTTGAAGGTCGCTTCGATAAAGGAAGGGTTGGTCTGTCTCTGACCCGCTAATTCTGCACTCACAGTGGTACCTTTTAAGATAGAAAACACGCCGACGCAAACGTATGCGCAACAAAAATATTGGCGCGAATTCTAATTGCTAGCGAGAATAAATCAACACTTTTCGTCCCAAAGACAAAACCTTACAAAACAACACCTTGATAAATAAGCAAACGTTTGCCAGCAATTAACTCAACAACAAAGAGAAACAGGGAACATCGGAACTCATCCGCTCATTTCCTATACTGCTGAGATAGATAGCAAAATAGGATGGCCCTTCATGCCAGCAGCGATACGTAACTTAACCCTTAAAACCAAAACAACGCTGATTGTATTGGGGTTACTTATCATCGTATCGAGCATGAGCTATCAGGTGATCCGTTCGCTGGTCGAAAGAAATGCAGAGGCCACTAAAACCATCGAACTATTGAATGTCGCCCATTCGCTGGACAATATTGCTCATTACTTTGCACTGGAACGAGGGCTATCAGAAGGATACAAATCCAGCTTGGGTGAAGTAACAAGGCAGCAGTTACTGACTGCAAGAAAGGAAGCCGATCAGGCCGCTGAGCAGTGGCATAATCTGGCTCTCAAGTACCCTGATATAGAAAGCACCTTTAGTGAGCAGAAGCAATTACTTGCTCGCGCTCTCGACCATACCATCATGGTCAGAGAGTTTGTCGACCATGGGGTGGGAGAATACTCTTTTAAACACTACTCTGGCCTTATCGAGCAGGCATTGACCATCTATGACGTCATCGTCAGTTCCATTGAATCTCCTGATTTAATCGAGGACTTGCTGCACCACGTTCATTTACTCTGGCTTAAAGAGCGTGCCGGGCAATCTCGTGGCATCCTTAACGGTATTTTTGCCGCACCTGAGCAAGTGATATCAAACGACAAGATGATAGATGCTGGCTTTTATATCCGCAGTTTTGACTGGAACCTACGCTTATTAAGACAACGTGCGCCTGAGTCACTCTACATGCCTATTATCAATTGGGATGTTCACAAACAGATCGATGACATCGAATCCGTATTCGTGACCTCAGGAACACTGACACAAGAGCTCACTGATGTGACTCCCGAATTTTGGTTCCCATTGGCGACAGAGCGTATCGAACGGATCCGATCGATTCTCGAGTTACAAAACCAGCAAATACTAAAAAAAGCGACTCGCACGGTACACAATACTAGCCGTGACCTCATTATTGGCTCGCTTAGCCTTGCATTCGCCATTGTGTTTTTGGTGATTTTACTTTTGATGTCTAGACAGCTCGTGCAGAGGCTGGAAACGCTACTCAATGCCACCAAACATGTCGGCCTCGGCAACTACAAAATTACACTCCCCCAGCACCAATTTAATCAAACCGATGAAATCAGTCGCCTTAGCACTGGATTTGTCAACATGGCCAATTCGTTAGCTCTCAAAGAAGAACAAATGCTCGAACACAATCGCCAATTGCAACAAGCGACCGAACAAGCACAATCCGCTGCTCGTGCTAAAAGTGATTTTCTGTCCACCATGAGCCATGAAATCCGAACCCCCATGAATGGGGTCATTGGCATGACCGACTTACTGCTCGATACTGAACTGGATGAGCAGCAATTCAAACTTGCTCGCACCTCCAGAGATAGCGCAGAGTCTCTACTCACCATCATCAACGATATTCTTGACTTTTCTAAGTTTGAAGCAGGGAAAATCGACTTGGAGCAACTCGAATTCAACTTGGTTGAACTGATTGAAGACATAGGTGCCACACTTTACCTAGGGGCGTCTCAAAAGAAACTGGAGTTAATATGCCCTGCTAATCCCGTGCTTTCTCAATGGCACATAGGGGATCCGGGTCGAATTCGGCAAATACTCGTCAATCTCATAGGAAATGCGGTCAAATTTACCGAGCAAGGCCAGATTGCGGTTTATGTGTCGGTGAAGCCCAAAGATGACCACATCGACAGCGTAAAATTTTCTGTGGTGGATTCAGGGATTGGCATCGAGAAATCTCAACAAGACACATTGTTTGACAAGTTTACCCAAGCCGACAGCTCCACAACCCGAAAATATGGCGGTACAGGTTTAGGGTTATCGATAAGCAAAAAGCTGGTCACTCTGATGGGTGGCCACATAGGCGTTCATAGCGAAGTCGGCAAAGGATCGACATTTTGGTTTGAAGTGCCCCTGCCACATCTCGCCGATAAAGATGTTCACTACGCACCAAAAGGCGACCTAAAACAACAGCGCATTTTAGTGGCGGACGACAACCCAGTGAATCGGCATTTAGTCGGCCAGCTTCTGTCTAATTGGTCTATCGAGTATCAGCAGGCAAGTTCTGCCGCCGAAGCACTGGCGATGCTCACCCAGGCACATGAAGAGGCTAGGCCCTACTCGATTGCCATTCTCGATTATGAAATGCCACAAGTGAATGGCCTCCAATTGGCCCGACGTATTAAAGCCGACGACACGCTGCGTTCTACTCGACTTGTCATGCTATCTTCTGTGGTACAACGTGGCGACATGAAGTTGGTGAAGAGTAACGGGTTTAGTGCCTATCTGACGAAACCCACTCAACAAGCGGAGCTGTTTGATGTCCTGTCTCGCGTCGCCGCACTTGATGGCGTGGATGATCAGAGCATGCTGTTTATTACCAAGCACTCCCCGACTCTGGCCCCTGAGTTTCATGCCGACGTTTTAGTGGTCGATGACATGAAAACCAATCAAGTAGTCGTCAAATCGCTACTGTCTAAGTTTAAGGTCAGTGTCGAGGTGGTCGAAAACGGTCAGCAAGCACTAGAGAGACTTCATGAACGCAGTTTTGACATCGTGTTTATGGATTGCCAGATGCCCGTCATGGATGGCTTTGAAGCCACTACGCTGATCCGTCAACCCGATAGTCAAGTCGCGGACCCGAACGTTATCATCATCGCCATGACGGCCAATGCCATGCAAGGAGATCGTGAGCGCTGCTTAGAAGTCGGGATGGATGATTACATCACCAAACCGATTAACTCTAAAATGCTCCTCGCAACACTGGAGAAATGGATTGCTTCCGCGCGGTAATCTGCCTAGCAAGTTATCCACAAGACAGTTGAGTCTGCATCTAGGTTTGTGATACTCTTCGCCTCCATTTTTCTGGCCGAAATTTCAGCACTTCGGCCAGTGTTTTATCTAAAATAGAACAAGGCACTGACCGGCTTCTATTCCTTCAACCCAAGAATGCGGACACTGACAAATGATTGGTAAAGGCACCCTTTATATCGTATCGGCTCCTAGCGGCGCTGGTAAATCGAGCCTAATTTCGGCGATGTTGGAAAAAAACCCAACCTACGCAATGAAGGTTTCAGTTTCTCACACCACTCGTGGCATGCGCCCTGGTGAAGAAGATGGCGTGCACTACCACTTTGTTGAAAAATCAGAGTTTGAATCACTGATTGAGCAAGGCGCTTTCCTAGAGTATGCCGAAGTGTTCGGTAACTACTACGGCACGTCTCGCCTGTGGATTGAAGAAACCTTAGATAAAGGCATCGATGTATTCCTAGACATCGACTGGCAAGGCGCACGCCAAATCCGCGAGCAAATGCCTCAAGCGAAAAGCGTATTTATCCTACCGCCTTCAAACAGTGAACTAGAGCGCCGTTTGAACGTTCGTGGCCAAGATAGCGATGAAGTGATCGCAAAACGCATGAGCGAAGCAAAATCAGAAATGTCACACTACAACGAGTACGACTATGTTATCGTCAACGATGACTTTGATGGCGCACTGGTTGATTTTAAAGCCATTTTACGTGCTGAGCGCTTGAAGCAAGATAAGCAAGCGGTGAAATATAAAGGCATGTTGGATGCGTTGCTAGCGGAGTAGAAAACCGTCATCCTCACGAAAGTGAGGATCTCCGTCCGCGGGTATTGTGCTCAAATAAAATGAGTCACTTACCGCATGAGATCCCCTTTTTCAAGGGGATGACGAGTGTACTGCGTTGAATGCAGTACACATTAAAAACCGAAATAAACCGTCATCCTCACGAAAGTGAGGATCTTTGCCAGCGAGTATTGCGCTCAAATAATGCGAGTCGCTTGCCGCACGAGATCCCCTTTTTCAAGGGGATGACGAGTGTGCTACTTCGTATGTAGCACACACAAAAACAAAATATACCGTCATCCTCACGAAAGTGAGGATCTTTGCCAGCGGGTATTGTGCTCAAATAAAATGAGTCACTTACCGCATGAGATCCCCTTTTTCAAGGGGATGACGAGTGTACTGCGTTGAATGCAGTACACATTAAAAACCGAAATAAACCGTCATCCTCACGAAAGTGAGGATCTTTGCCAGCGAGTATTGCGCTCAAATAATGCGAGTCGCTTGCCGCACGAGATCCCCTTTTTCAAGGGGATGACGAGTGTGCTACTTCGTATGTAGCACACACAAAAACAAAATATACCGTCATCCTCACGAAAGTGAGGATCTCCGTCCGCGGGTATTGTGCTCAAATAAAATGAGTCACTTACCGCATGAGATCCCCTTTTTCAAGGGGATGACGGAACATCGTCATCCTCACGAAAGTGAGGATCTTTGTCAGCGAGTATTGCGCTCAAATAATGCGAGTCACTTGCCGCACGAGCTCCCCTTTTTCAAGGGGATGACGAGTGTGCTACTTCGTATGTAGCACACACAAAAACAAAATATACCGTCATCCTCACGAAAGTGAGGATCTTTGTCAGCGAGTATTGCGCTCAAATAATGCGAGTCACTTGCCGCACGAGATCCCCTTTTTCAAGGGGATGACGAGTGTGCTACTTCGGAGGTAGCGCGCAATTAAAACCTAAGTAACAGTAGCTAAACGGATCATTTGTGATCTAGAATCTAAATGTAATAGCCTGTATACTTTCTCGTCATCAAAAATTTAGTTAACTATTGGAGTTCTTATGGCACGCGTAACTGTTCAAGACGCTGTTGAAAAAGTTGGCAACCGCTTCGACCTAGTTCTTATTTCGGCTCGCCGCGCACGTCAGATGCAAATCGGTGGTAAAGATGCACTAGTGCCAGAAGAAAATGATAAGCCAACGGTTATCGCTCTACGCGAAATCGAAGAAGGCTTGATCACGAAAGAAGTACTAGACGCACGTGAGCGTCAAGAGCAGCAAGAGCAAGAAGCTGCAGAACTAGCGGCAGTAAGCAGCATCGCTCACAACCGTTAATTCGACCTATCCAACCAGAGTTCCATCGACGTTCGGGCCTATAATTTGTACCTATTCGATAGCCTTAAAGACGTTGCCCAAGAATACCTAACAGAGCCTCAAATTGAGGCTCTGCGTCAATCTTATGTGGTAGCAAGAGATGCCCATGAAGGGCAGACCCGCTCTAGCGGTGAACCTTACATCATCCACCCGGTTGCGGTTGCTCGTATCCTCGCAGAAATGCGTCTGGATATCGAAACGCTACAAGCGGCTCTGTTGCATGATGTTATTGAAGATACGGAAGTCACCAAAGAAGAGCTAGAAGAACAATTTGGCAATACTGTCGCGGAACTCGTGGACGGCGTTTCCAAGCTCGACAAGCTAAAATTCCGAGATCGCAAAGAAGCTCAAGCGGAAAACTTCCGTAAGATGGTGCTTGCCATGGTGCAAGACATCCGCGTGATCTTGATTAAGCTCAGTGACCGTACTCATAACATGCGTACTTTGGGCGCGCTTCGTCCTGACAAGAAACGTCGTATCGCTCGTGAAACCCTAGAGATCTATGCGCCACTTGCGCATCGTCTGGGTATTCACAACATCAAAACCGAGCTTGAAGAGCTGGGTTTTGAAGCGCTCTATCCAAACCGTTATCGCGTTTTAAAAGAAGTGGTGAAAGCTGCTCGTGGTAACCGTAAAGAGATGATTCAACGTATCCACAGTGAAATTGAAGGTCGTCTTGAAGAAGTCGGTCTCAACTGTCGCGTCTTGGGTCGTGAGAAGAACCTGTTCTCCATCTACAACAAGATGAAAACCAAAGAGCAGCGCTTCCACACCATTATGGATATCTACGCCTTCCGCGTTATCGTGGACACGGCGGATACCTGCTATCGTGTACTTGGTCAAGTCCACAGCCTGTACAAGCCCCGCCCTGGCCGCATGAAAGATTACATTGCGGTACCAAAAGCGAACGGCTACCAATCCCTACACACTTCCATGGTTGGCCCTCACGGCGTACCCGTTGAAGTGCAGATTCGTACTGAAGATATGGACCAGATGGCGGACAAAGGTGTTGCGGCGCACTGGGCTTACAAAGGCAATGGCGATCGCACAGGCACGACAGCACAAATTAAAGCCCAGCGCTGGATGCAAAGTCTGCTTGAGCTTCAGCAAAGTGCAGGCAACTCATTTGAATTTATTGAAAACGTAAAATCTGATCTGTTCCCAGACGAGATTTACGTGTTCACACCAAAAGGTCGTATTGTTGAGCTGCCACTTGGCGCAACCGCAGTCGACTTTGCGTACGCGGTTCACACCGATGTGGGTAACACCTGTGTTGGCGCTCGCGTTGACCGTCACCCTTATCCGCTAAGTAAAGCACTGAAGAACGGCCAAACGGTTGAGATCATCAGTGCACCGGGCGCTCGCCCGAATGCAGCATGGCTAAACTACGTCGTGACCTCACGTGCTCGCACTAAGATCCGTCAGGTTCTTAAAACAATGCGCCGTGAAGAGTCTATCGTACTGGGTCGCCGCCTACTCAACCACGCGTTGGGTCGCCATTCCATTGATACCATCTACCCAGATAACATCAATGAAGTACTGACCGATCTTAAACTCGACTCTGTGGATGACTTGCTGGCTGATATCGGCTTGGGCGAGTTAATGAGCATCGTCATCGCGCGTCGCCTGCTAGGTGATACCGATGAGCTAACGCAAACCAGTTCTGTACCGACCACAGGCAAAAAGCTACCAATCCGCGGCGCGGAAGGTATTTTGCTGACGTTCGCCAACTGCTGTCACCCGATCCCAGACGATCACATCATTGCGCATGTATCACCGGGCCGTGGCCTTGTGGTTCACCGCGAGACGTGTCCAAACGTGCGTGGTCACCAAAAAGAGCCGGATAAGTACATGGCCGTTGAGTGGAGTGACGACTTCGAGCAGGAGTTTACTGCTGAGCTGAAAGTCGATCTGCAAAACCACCAAGGCGCGCTGGCTGAGCTAACCAACGTGATTGCCAAAACGGGTTCCAACATCCACGGCATCTCAACCGAGGAGCGTGATGGCCGTTTGTATACGGTGACCGTGTTGCTCACGACCAAAGATCGCGTACACCTTGCTGGCATTATGAAGCGCATTCGCGTGATGCCGCACGCGCTTCGCGTCCGACGTCGTAAGAACTAGCACAGCTTTTTGATTTAATACGGGTTCGATGAATATCGAGCCCGTTTTATTTGGAACATCCTAATGAACTTAGAACGCTACAATCGTATTCAAGAAGTACTCAAAGCACGTCAACCCGACCTGACTTTGCTGCTCGAGCAAGTGCACAAGCCAAACAATGTCTCTGCCGTGATACGCACCGCCGATGCAGCAGGTGTCCACAAAGTCCATGCAGTATGGCCAGATGAAAAAATGCGTACCTTAAGCCATACCTCGGCAGGTGCACGAAACTGGGTCGAAGTAGAAACCCATGATACGGTGGCAGATGCGGTTCGCGAGCTTAAATCACAAGGCATGCAAGTACTGGCAACCAATCTCTCGGATAAGGCTGTCGACTTTCGCGACATCGATTACACCAAACCTACCGCCATCATTCTTGGCGGGGAGAAGAACGGCATCACTCAAGATGCGCTCGGTGAAGCCGATCAGGACATCATTATTCCTATGGTCGGCATGGTGCAGTCGCTCAATGTCTCGGTTGCTAGCGCACTCATTCTGTTCGAAGCACAAAGACAGCGCCAACTTGCGGGCATGTACGATCGTGAGGCAAGCGCTCTCCCAGAAGAAACTATCCACCGCATCCTATTCGAACGCGGCCACCCGGTTCTCGCCAAAGTCGCCAAAAAGAAAAACATGCCGTACCCACCACTCGATCATGAAGGTCAGATTGTGGCGGATGAGTCATGGTGGAAAGAGATGCAGAAGAAGTAGTGGTCCTTGGTTCTATGGTTCTATGGTTCTATGGTTCTATGGTTCTATGGTTCTATGGTTCTATGGTTCTATGGTTCTATGGTTCTATGGTTCTATGGTTCTATGGTTCATGAAAACAAACCAACAACATTAATCAATTAATTAATTAATTAAAGGTGTATCTCGTCTCACCCCACAGGACCACAGGGCCATAGTTCCGCTCTTCCCCGCTCTTCCAAACTTAAACTGTACAAAAAGACAGTAAAGTGCTTGAATATTCCCATCTAACACTCTGATGGATGGTGAATATGGCTCAGTTACTGTCGGCAATTCCTTTAACTTCGCTTTCTGGCGTTGGGGCAAAAGTCGCAGAAAAACTTGAAAAGGTAGGATTGCACACGGTGCAAGATCTGCTATTTCACTTGCCGCATCGCTATGAAGACCGCACGCGAATCTACCCTATCGTCAAATTGCACCCAGGTCTTTGGGGCTCAGTGCAAGGTAAAGTGATGAGCAGTGACGTGGCTTTTGGCCGCCGTAAAATGCTGACCGTAAAAGTCAGTGATGGCAATGGCACCATTACCCTGCGCTTTTTCAACTTCACCGCAGCAATGAAGAATAACTTCTCCGAGGGGCGCGTTATTGTTGCCTATGGCGAGGTGAAGCGCGGCAATCACGGCCTTGAAATCATCCATCCAGAATACAAATTTCATGCTGAGGGGAAAACCCCGAAGCTTGAGCAAACTCTGACGCCCATCTACCCGACGACAGAAGGCTTGAGACAACTGACTCTGAAGAGTTTAACCGACCAAGCGCTAGAGCTCATGGATGGCGCCGCCGTTGATGAGCTACTACCCAGTGGCTTGTACAACCAACAAATGACGCTTAGCCAAGCGCTACACATTATTCACCGCCCGCCACCGAACATTAACCTCGACGATTTTGATGAAGGCAAACACCCCGCTCAGCAGCGCCTGATCATTGAAGAGCTGATGGCGCAGAACTTGTCGATGCTCGCCGTGCGCAGCAAAGGTCAGCAAGATGCTGCGATTGCACTTGATCCCGTGCAAACGCTGAAACAAAAGCTTTTGCAGCAACTGCCCTTCTCACCAACAGGTGCTCAAGCTCGCGTGGTTCAAGAGATTGAAACCGATCTGCAAAAACCTATTCCTATGATGCGCTTAGTACAGGGCGATGTGGGCTCGGGTAAAACCCTGGTCGCAGCCTTAGCTGCGGTGCGCGCTATTGAACATGGCTATCAAGTGGCCATGATGGCACCGACCGAACTGCTTGCTGAGCAACATGCGATTAACTTTGCTGGCTGGTTTGAGTCGATGGGCATTCAAGTAGGCTGGCTATCTGGTAAGCAGAAAGGCAAGGCGAAAGAAGCTGAGCTCGCGCGTATTGCTAGCGGTGAAGCACAAATGGTTGTGGGCACCCATGCGCTATTTCAGGAATCGGTCGAGTTTAAAAACTTGGCACTCGTTATCATTGATGAGCAGCACCGCTTTGGTGTCCACCAGCGACTCGAACTGCGTGCGAAAGGCGCCAAGCAAGGCTTCTACCCGCATCAGTTGATCATGACGGCAACGCCCATTCCTAGAACGCTGGCGATGACCGCGTATGCAGATTTGGAAACCTCCGTGATTGATGAATTGCCACCGGGTCGAACTCCGATTCAAACGGTCGCCATTCCGGACACCAAGCGTGATGATGTGATTGAGCGAGTTAAAAATGCCTGTCTTCATGAAGGCAAGCAGGCCTATTGGGTGTGTACCTTGATCGACGAGTCTGAAGTGCTTGAGGCGCAAGCTGCCGCGGATACCGCCGAAGACCTACAACGCAAACTGCCTGATCTTAAGATTGGTTTGGTGCACGGCCGCATGAAGCCAGCCGAGAAACAAGATGTGATGCAGCGCTTTAAAAACAACGAGCTGCATCTTTTGGTCGCCACTACCGTCATTGAGGTCGGGGTGGATGTGCCCAACTCCAGCTTAATGATCATCGAAAACCCAGAGCGTCTTGGTTTAGCTCAACTACACCAGCTGCGCGGCCGTGTGGGACGTGGTAGCGTCGCAAGTCACTGTGTGCTGTTGTATCACTCTCCACTGTCTAAAACCGCTCAAAAGCGCTTAGGCGTGCTAAGAGAAAGTAATGACGGCTTTGTGATTGCTCAGAAAGACTTAGAGATCCGAGGCCCTGGCGAACTGCTCGGTACCAAGCAAACCGGTTTGGCTGACTTTAAGATCGCCGACTTAGTCCGTGACCAGCGCTTAGTGCCAGAAGTGCAGCGCATTGCCCGTCATGTTCATGAACAATATCCGGACAATGCTAAGAAGATCATTGAGCGTTGGTTGGGTGATCGAGAGTACTACGCTAAGGCGTAGGTTGTGAGTTGGACGCTACGACTAAACTGGGCACGTGCGTCACGAGGTCCTCACTTTCGTGAGGATGACGGGTATTTTTCTTCACTCACAATCGACCAAATAAATTTGTCATCCCCCACCACTTCGTCATCTCCTGCCACTTCGTCATCCCCTTGAAAAAGGGGATCTTCTACAACACGTGACTCATTTAACATGGTCGACAGGCCAACCCTGTACTTCCAACCTAGGTCCTAGGAACCATATTCTTCCCATTCTTCACTGCGGGAAAGCTCACTTGCGCTTTTAAGCCGCCTTCGCTGCGATTCGAGATGCTTACTGAGCCATGGTGCTGGCTGATAATACGCTTAACAATCGCTAACCCTAATCCCGTGCCTTCACTGCCACGAGCGGTGTCACCGCGCGTGAAGGGTTCAAATAGACGACTGATTTGATCGGGCTCGATGCCCGGTCCATTGTCTTCCACCGTGACCCACGCCAGTTTGTTGTCAACCGTCATGCCGGTGGTTACTTTCACCCAACCATTGCCATAACGTACAGCATTGACCACGAGATTGGTGATAGCACGTTTGATGGCAATTGGACTGCCTTCAATATCTTTGATGCGCGCCATGGGTTCAAAATCAATTTGGATCTCATAGCCGCCTTCAGACGAGACAATATCCGAGGCAATATCATTCAAGCTAAGCGGTTCGAACGACTGAGTGTTAACCGGTTTTAAATAGTCCATAAACTGGCTGATGATCTCGTTACACTCTTCGGTGTCACTAATAATGCCTTCCGCCAAATAGCTGTCTTCTGGCGACATCATCTCTGTGGCAAGGCGAATACGTGTCAGCGGCGTGCGGATATCGTGACTGATACCGGCCATCAATAGTGTGCGGTCCTGTTCCAACTCTTGGATGCCTTTTGCCATTTGGTTAAAGGCTCGAGTGACTGAGCGGATCTCCGATGCCCCTTTCTCTGGCAGTGGCGGCGGGATTTCTCCTTGCCCCACCAGTTTCGCCGCATGCTCAAGCGCTGTCAGCGGCCTATTTTGCAAGCGAATAAACAGCCAGCCACCAGCAAGGACAAGCAGAGCCATAATTAAGCTATTGCGAAATAGCGGTGCAAAGTCTTCTTCTTGCAGCTCAGAGAGCGGGATGCGTATTAAGGAGTTTGGCAACGCGGCAATTTTCATCCATAAAATATAGCTCTCCTCACCAAGTATCAGACGAACCTCGGTCTCGGTTTCTAGCTCGTCACTCATCTCTTCACTCATCAAATCAATCGGTAACGCTTGACTGAACTCTTCGGCCATCGGGCTATCATCGGCGTGAATCGTTACGCCTAACTGAGCCAATACCTGGCGGCGCATTGGCGCATCCATTTCGATCTGCCCATCGACCGCTTCCGTGTCTTCCAAGAAGAACACCAGCTCATGCGCCAAGATCTTGTTGAACTGCTGCAAACTTGGCAACAACGCATAGTTGTACACGGCGTAATAGGAGAAAACTTGGCTGGCAATCAGCAGAGAGAAAAACAGCAGGATAGATTGCGTGAAGGAGCTACGAAAGCGCATAAGATTTCCTTTGGAGCGAAGATCGAGACAGGATAATAAACAAAAAAGGCTCTGAATCCATCCAGAGCCTTATCAATCAATTATGCTTCTTTGCCATCTGGCACGAAGACATAACCTAGACCCCACACGGTTTGAATGTAGCGAGGTTTACTCGGGTCGATTTCTAACATACGACGCAAGCGAGAAATTTGCACGTCAATAGAACGTTCCATCGCTGAATACTCACGGCCGCGAGCCATGTTCATCAGCTTATCACGCGACATCGGCTCACGTGCGTTGGTGACCAATGCTTTAAGCACTGCAAACTCACCAGATGTGAGTGGCATCGCTTCTTCACCACGGAACATCTCACGAGTACCAAGGTTTAGACGGAAGTCACCAAACTCAACCACAGACTCTTCTTGGCTTGGCGCTCCTGGCGCTTCGATGGTTTGACGGCGTAACACCGCTTTAATACGAGCTAGCAGCTCACGCGGGTTGAACGGTTTTGGTAAGTAGTCATCCGCACCGACCTCAAGGCCAACAATACGGTCTACTTCATCGCCTTTCGCTGTCAGCATAAGAATTGGCAACATGTTGTTGGCGTTACGTAAACGACGACAAATCGACAGGCCATCTTCACCTGGTAGCATCAAATCCAATACCATCAAATGAAAGTTTTCTCGGGTTAACAGGCGGTCCATCTGCTCACTGTTAGCAACACTGCGTACTTGGAATCCTTGCTCTGATAAGTAACGCTCTAGCAATGCACGTAGACGTGCATCGTCATCAACAACTAAAATCTTGTGATTTTCTTGCATATTCGATTCCACCACTAAAAAGCAATTCACACCTTCAGTCTGCTGTCGTTAGAGGCAAACCAAAGGTTCAGCGGTAAATGTAACATTCCTTGGACAAAAGTTGTGCAGAGAATTGTTAGCGATTATTAATTATGGCCTATATTAGCTGCCTTCGTCACCATTCTGTGTGATATGAATGGTGTTTATTGTATGTTGCCAGACTTTTGTTTCTGAAACACGATTAACGCCACCGTCATATTTCTCGCGTTCTTTAACGCTTTGTAACGCTTGGAAATACCGTTTTCACAGCCGCCATCGCTTCCGTCATATACCCTTAGTAACGTCTCTGGTCTCGATATATCAAGGAGAGGGTTATGACCACATCATCCCAATGGGAACCGCATTTTTCCCGCGACAGTTTTGCCACAGCACTCAAGTATTGGCGCAGTGTTCATGGTCTGTCTCAACTTGAACTCGTCGAAGCCCTGAGCTTGTCTCATCGAGCGTTTCAAGGCGTCAATCAGCCTATGCTAAGCAAGTGGGAGCACAGCAATGGCCAACCCTCTTTGATGCGCCGAGCTGGGGTTGCGGCGTTTTTTCAATTGCCCTATCGCTACAGTCAAGAAGAGCTGCGATTAATACAGGGGGTAGAAAAATACGACGAGCTTTTCATTGGATATGACCCCGTCTACCCTTGCTCAATCGACTCTTTCACTCGTTATTCTTGGGAGCAATTGCCAGCCCTCTATCGCCAGCAAATAGAGCACGCTCAGCAGCACTACCGTAACATCAGCTTTGCAAATCTAGTTTCAGCGATGTCCGTCAAAGAGCTGCATGTCGAAATCGCATTGCATCAGCAAGCCATGGTGGGTCATATCGTTTACGGTAAAGATGCCAACGACCAAGATTGCTTACTGAGTTATCTAGCACAAGATAAACCGCTGCATCGCCAAGTTCACCGACACGCTTGTCAGTTATTTGAAGGGAAAAAGGTTCTCGTTACCGCCATCAAGCCCTACGCTAAAACCTTAATGTCGGACATCTACATTCCAGAGAAGTATCAGGTGGGGGAGCTGACCGTGTATGAATGTGATCTCACCGCCTTATATGCCAATCCATTCTTTGAACAGATACACGATGAAGGACGAATATTGTCGCTACTCAGCCATCATCAAAAAGTACAACGAGACCGCCGAACACCTCAACCCACCCACTAAGTCCGTGAACTGGATTGAGCTTTTTTGTTTTCATGGCAATATGGTGTCGGTTACCCACAATTCGATTGAATGATGAAAACAAACCTGATTACCCGCGAAGGGTACGACAAACTCAAAAAAGAACTCGATTATCTTTGGCGTGAAGAACGACCTGAAGTGACCAAGAAGGTCACGTGGGCAGCGTCGCTCGGCGACCGTTCAGAGAACGCTGACTATCAATACAACAAGAAGCGCTTACGTGAAATTGATCGTCGCGTCCGCTACCTGCGAAAACGATTAGAGCAGGTTACGGTCGTGGACTACTCTCCCCAGCAAGAAGGCAAAGTGTTCTTTGGTGCTTGGGTTGAGATTGAAAATGATGATGGCGATACCATGCAATTTCGTATTGTCGGACCGGATGAGATCTATGGTGGTGCCAAAGGCTACATCTCGATCGATTCACCGATGGCTCGCGCGATCTTGAAAAAAGAGGTCGATGATGAGTTTGTGGTCAAGACGCCAGAAGGGATCAAAGAGTGGTTTGTGAATCGGATTAGTTATTCGGGGTTGTAGGGTTCTATGGTTCTATGGTTCTATGGTTCTATGGTTCTATGGTTGATTGTGTATGCTAAACACCGTCAAGCAAACGTTCCACAGGGCCACAGAACCATAGGTCCGCTTTTTAAATCTCTACACCAATGTTGCTGACAGCCTGTTCTTTCAGCTCAGCACGTAAATCTTTAATCAGTTCTATATCACGCTCAGTGCAATCACGTAGTGGACGGAAAATAGCCCACTGAACATCCCACTCTTCACACACAGCTTCGTTTTCTTTTTGGTTCTCATTGGTGATTTCCACACCGGTTTCTGCCTGTTCAAGCTGAGCCACCGTCGCGACAGACTGTTGACTGATCTTAAGCGTTGATTCCAGTAAGTAATCGCGATCGAGCAAACCATGCAGTAGAGTCGATAAGGCAAAACACGCATCAATCGCTGGATAGACGCCGTACATCTCGAAATCTTCCGAGTTCGGAATGACCTCTTCTAGCTTCTCAAGCTGCTTTTCAAAGTTGATTTTGGCGGTTTTCACCGTCAGCAGTTCCCATACCGCATCCAAAATATTGCGATACACACGTGCTTCAGCAAACTCAGTTTGCTCACAGAACATCGCGAAGTTCGGGTACATACGTTCGCACAAACAGGTCATAAAAGTGATATGCTGCCAAGGCTCAAATTTTTCGATACGTACCTGAATAGGGTTCTTTAACATGGTTGCTCTGCCGTAGTGAGTGTAGACAGCGGAAGTGTAACCAAACGGATAGGGAATAGCCAGAAATGACGACGCAAAAGCATCGCTTAGCACTTGTGACGGATAACAATGACCACTACCGAAAGCTCCTTGAAAGCAAACAGTTGCCAGATTTAGAGTTCACGTCCCAGCTCAATGAGGCCAACATTTTGCTGGCTGCACCGCCCAAACTAGCGTCTAAACTGGATGAAGCAAAAGTAGTTGAGTGGGTTCAATCGACGTATGCAGGTATCGATGCACTACTCGGTGAATCACTTCGTAAAGATTATAAACTCACCAATGTGAAAGGGATTTTCGGCCAACAGATCAGTGAGTATGTGCTTGGTTACTCGATTAGCTATTTCCGTCATTTCGATCTGTACCGACAGCAGCAAAACAAACGCGACTGGCAACCCCATAGCTACCAATCGATGATTGGCAAGCGCATGGCCATCTTTGGCACTGGCGCCATTGGTAGCCACCTAGCCAACACAGTGAAAGCGCTGGGTATTGTGCCTGTGGGGATTAATCGTACCGGCATTCCACCAAGGCAAAGTGCGTTTGTCGAAACCTACCATATCAATGAAGCCGAGAAAGCACTTGAAGGCGCAGACATCATCGTCAATACGCTGCCGAATACGCCAACCACCGATGGTCTTTTCGGTGAACGTCTGTTCTCGGCCTGTCGCCATGCCCTGTTTTTTAATGTCGGGCGGGGTCAAACGGTGGACGGAAATGCACTACTTCAAGCGCTAGAGCGCGGTCACTTAGTCCATGCCTTTTTGGATGTGTTTATCGATGAGCCTATCTCACAAGAATGCCCGTATTGGAGCAACCCAAATGTGACGGTTACCCCTCATATCGCAGCGATTAGCTTCCCTGAACAGGTGGTGGATATTTTCGCGGAGAACTTCTTACGCTGGAGAGATGGGTTCCAGTTGCAGAACGTGATTGATTTTGAGCGTGGGTATTAGGGTCCTGTGGTCCTGTGGTCCTGTGGTCCTGTGGTCCTGTGGTCCTGTGGTCCTGTGGTCCTGTGGTCCTGTGGTCCTGTGGTCAGAAAAAACCATAAGACAATATCTGTCAATAACTTAAATGAATCAGCATGGCTCTTCCCCATAGGGCCACAGGGCCATAGAACCGCTCTTCAACCGCTCTTCAACCGCTCTTATTCCGGATATTCCTCAAACATCTTATGAACCTGCTCCTGCACAAAGGCATCTCTATCAGCAGGCTCCATGGTTTCGGTCAACTGACGCTGTGACACCGAGCGCCAAACGACGTCGTTGGTACTTGGATCAACCAGCTCAACCGCAAGTTTGCCAAGCTTCTTCTCTTTAACGCGTGTTGGAGTGCGTACGCCGACACCATAGCCACTGTTGTAGCTTCCCGTGCCAAAGCCAAAACCGAAACTTGGTCCATCCGCTCTAAGCTCGGTGCCTTCCAGAATGTCATAACGAACCAATAGGTCTGCGCCCTGCTCTACCATTGCAAATCCGCGATTACCGAGCTCGTTGTCCACGGCTTGCTTGATCCGCGCACCATCTAGGCTAAGAGGTGTCGCTTCATTTTCTTGATATTGATAGGTCCTGAAGGCGGAAAAATTTACGCTGGCGTTGTAGTCGGTCGCAACATCAGATGCACAGCCGCTGATCAACAGCACTGAGGCGATTAAGGAGAGAAACACTTTAAACATAAGGTTGCCTCGTTAAACGAAACCTAGTTAAAGCGTAGTCAAGATGATACAAAAATGCCGTTACCCCCAGTTAAGGAGATAACGGCATCTCATTATTTAGACTCAAGTATATTACTTGTGGTACGGCTTAGAGAGCTCGTGAACGGCCTCTACAAATACGCCTGCGTTCTCTGGCGGTACATCAAGGTGAATACCGTGACCCAGGTTGAACACGTGACCTGTGCCACCGTCGCCAAAGCCTTCTAGAATGGTCGCCACTTCTTCACGAATACGCTCAGGCTGAGCGTAAAGCATGGATGGATCCATGTTGCCTTGCAGCGCCACTTTGTCGCCTACGCGAGCTTTCGCATCAGCGATGTTGATGGTCCAGTCTAGACCCACTGCATCACAGCCCGTTGCTGCGATTTGCTCTAGCCACATGCCACCGTTCTTAGTGAACAAGGTCACTGGAACGCGGCGGCCTTCGTTTTCACGGATCAGGCCATCGACAATCTTGTGCATGTACTGAAGTGAGAACAGGTTGTAGTCACGAGGTGTTAATACACCACCCCAGGTATCAAATACCATCACAGACTGAGCACCCGCTTTGATCTGAGCATTTAGGTATTCGATAACGCTGTCCGCTAGCTTATCCAGCAGTGCATGTAAGATTTGCGGCTCTGCGTACATCATCTTTTTGATCTTAGTGAACGCTTTTGAGCTGCCACCTTCAACCATGTAAGTCGCCAGTGTCCACGGACTACCAGAGAAGCCGATCAGTGGCACATCACCATTCAGGTCTTTACGGATCTGACGCACGGCATTCATAACGTACTGCAGCTCGCCTTCTGGGTCAGGAAGGCCAATTTTGTCGACATCCGCTTTGCACGTGATTGGACGCTCAAACTTTGGACCTTCACCGGCTTCAAAATACAAGCCTAGACCCATTGCATCTGGAATCGTCAAGATATCAGAAAATAGAATGGCGGCATCTAGCGGGAAGCGGCGTAGTGGCTGAAGGGTCACTTCAGACGCTAGCTCTGCATTCTTACACAGTGACATGAAATCACCCGCCACAGAGCGAGTCTCACGATACTCTGGAAGATAACGTCCAGCTTGGCGCATCATCCATACTGGTGTGTAGTCTACAGGTTGCTTTAACAACGCTCGAAGATAGCGATCGTTCTTTAATTCCGTCATTCTTTTTTCTCCAATTCGAAAGGCGTTAGTTTAACGCTATTCATTCATGGTTGGCAGCCTTAGATAACAATTCTTTTACTAAATTTTGAGGGTCATCCACTATGCTGCGCGAACGCTCAAAAAAGAGTCACTTTGCAAAGCAGATCATATTATCAATACGCAGTTTTGAGGTGAGTTTGCCAATGGAGAAAAGGAATGTTAAAAGTTTGTTTGCTAGCGAAAATTACAATAATACTACTGAGTCTTAGGACTCAGCATCTCATAACGACATCTTACTTACCCCCTCCGCACGCGGAGGGTTTTTTTTGTCATTTTTCTGCTGAAGCGGCGTCGACCGTGGCATGGATCAGCGCTCTAGCAATCGTCCCTTCCGGTGCCACCAGCGGCAATTGATTGGTATAAAACCATTGCGCGTCTTTGAGTTCCGTATAGTCCGGCTTGATCTCACCACTCTCGTAGTCAGCAAGAAACGCCATCATCATACTCGATGGAAATGCCCATGGCTGACTGCCAAAGTAGCGGATGTTACCCACCTTAATCCCCGTCTCTTCTTCCACTTCACGAGCGACGCAAGTCTCAAGTGTTTCGCCCACTTCCAGAAAGCCCGCAATCACCGTATACATACCGCCCGCGTGGCGGTTGTGCTGAGCCAGCAGGATTTGCTGCCCTTTTCGAACGGCGACAATAATACATGGGAAGATGCGTGGATAATGCAGCGTTCTGCAGTCCTGACACTGCATAGCAAGCTGATTGTGGTTGAGGTGGTTGCGACCTCCGCACTGAGGACAAAAACGCATAGATTGGCTCATGTAGCCATATTGAATCGCTTTAGAAAGTTGATAAAACAGCGCTTCTGGCAAGTGAAGCAGTTCGCGCAGCGATGTCAGCTCTCGCTCGCCGTCTAAATCGGCATCGTTAAGCCACATCACAGGGTGGCCTTCAAACTCACCCACTTGAATCGCTTGCTCGGCAGGTAGGGAGAATTGCTCTGCTGAGCCAAACGGAACATCGCCATCTGCAAGCCAAAGCTCGTTCCCTGACACCACACACCAATAAGCTTGACGAATGGTTGCTTTACTTTTTTTTAACATCATCAATCCTCTTCACTTGCAGTTCGACCATTTTACTGGCAATCTAATTTCATACCAGCTAGAAAACTCGAAATTCTAACTCTGGTGAATGAGAAACGATTTCTCTTTTACTCTTTGTCATTACAAAGCGTGAGACTGTCTATTGCAGTCCCCGATCATGAGGACATGGTCATGTTAAATAAATTCAAACAAGTACAAGAACAATGGGGTGGCTCTAGTGAGGTCATCGACCATTGGTTAGAAACCAGACAAGCGCTTATCGTTGAATACTGTAAGCTTGGCTCCCTACAACCTGCTCACGCCCCAACCAATGTGGTCGAGCTACCCACCGCTAAAGAAATCAGCTCCTTTTGCGATCATCTCGTTGATTACATTTCCGAAGGTCACTTTAAGATCTATGACATGGTGATGGATAAGTGGAAAGCCACCGGCTTTAAAACCAATGACGATATCGATGCGACCTACGCTAAGATCGTTCTCACGACCGACCCACTGCTTGAGTTTAATGACAAATATGTACAAGTGTCATTTGAAGATGAGCTTCCTGGGTTCGAAGAAGATATGTCTAAAGTTGGCGAAATTCTTGAGCTGCGCTTTGAAGTGGAAGATAAGCTGATTCAGCTGATTGCGGACAGTTTGGCAATTCCGCCAGGGGCTTAGGTATAAATAGCACGCGAGCCAATTACTGATTATCCTTCGCAAGCCTAGCACGCACTCGCCTCCAGCATCGCGTCATCCTCACGAAAGTGAGGATCTTCGCCAGCGATTATTGCGCTCAATTTGGGTGAGTCACGTGCCGCATGAGATCCCCTTTTTCAAGGGGATGACGGTTACACTAGCCACAGGTTTACTGTCTCGAATCCAATTAATACCTAAGCCGAATTAAACCGCCATCCTCACGAAAGTGAGGATCTTCGCCAGCGAGTATTGTGCTCGATTTGTGTGAGCCACTTGCCGCACGAGATCCCCTTTTTCAAGGGGATGACAGATAGACTTGTCACGGCTTTACAGTCTCGAATCCAATGTATACCCTATCCGAATTAAACCGTCATCCTCACGAAAGTGAGGATCTTCGCCAGCGATTATTGCGCTCAATTTGGGTGAGTCACGTGCCGCATGAGATCCCCTTTTTCAAGGGGATGACGGTTACACTAGCCACAGGTTTACTGTCTCGAATCCAATTAATACCTAAGCCGAATTAAACCGCCATCCTCACGAAAGTGAGGATCTTCGCCAGCGAGTATTGTGCTCGATTTGTGTGAGCCACTTGCCGCACGAGATCCCCTTTTTCAAGGGGATGACAGATAGACTGGTCACGGCTTTACAGTCTCGAATCCAATGTATACCCTATCCGAATTAAACCGTCATCCTCACGAAAGTGAGGATCTTCACTAGCGAGCATTGTGCTCCATTTGCGTGAGTCACCAGCCGCACGAAGTCCTCTTTTTAAAGGGACGACGGCCACACTGGTCAAGTGTTTTACTGTCTCGAATCCAATGTATACCCTATCCGAATTAAACCGTCATCCTCACGAAAGTGAGGATCTTCACCAGCGAGTATAGTGCTCAATTTTTGGTAGTCACTAGCCGCACGAGTTCCCCTTTTTCAAAGGGATGACACCATTAAGGTAACGGGTATTGTTGGGTCACCGATAATGCTGCAGTAAAGGCGTTTCTTTCAAAAAAAACAGATACAAAAAAGGCGCCTTTCGGCGCCTTTTGTCATTTCGCTCTGCGATTACTCGTCAGAAGAGAAACCTGCGTTTAGTAGCGCAGCTAGGTTATCCGTCGCTTGTTCAGCTGATGGACCTTCTTGAGCTTCGTCACGCTTAGCTTGACGGTCTTGGTGATACGCAAAACCTGTACCCGCTGGGATCAGACGACCCACGATAACGTTCTCTTTCAGACCACGTAGGTCATCACGCTTACCAGATACCGCTGCCTCTGTTAGTACGCGCGTCGTTTCTTGGAACGATGCTGCAGAGATGAACGATTCTGTTGCTAGCGATGCCTTAGTGATACCTAGTAGGTCACGCTCGAAACGTACAAGTTCTTTGCCTTCAGCTTCTAGCTGACGGTTTGCGATCTTAACGCTTGAGTATTCAACCTGCTCGCCTGGTAAGAACTCAGAGTCACCTGCATGAGTGATAGTACACTTACGTAGCATTTGACGAACGATAGTCTCGATGTGCTTATCGTTAATCTTTACACCCTGTAGACGGTATACTTCTTGAACTTCGTTCGCGATGTATTGAGTCACAGCGTGAATACCACGTAGACGTAGAATGTCATGCGGAGTTTCTGGACCATCAGCGATTACGTCACCACGCTCTACGCGCTCACCTTCGAACACGTTTAGCTGACGATGCTTAGGAATCATCTCTTCGTAGTTATCGCCACCATCACGAGTGATGATTAGACGACGCTTACCTTTCGTCTCTTTACCGAATGAAACGGTACCAGAGTGCTCAGCAAGGATTGCTGGCTCTTTTGGCTTACGAGCTTCGAATAGGTCCGCAACGCGAGGTAGACCACCGGTGATATCTTTGTTACCGCCAGATTTTTGTGGAATACGTGCTAGCGTATCACCCACACCTACTTCTGCGCCATCTTCGATGTTCACGATCGCTTTACCAGGTAGGAAGTAAAGTGCTGGCATTTCAGTGCCTGCGATCATTACGTCGTTACCTTGCTCATCAACAAGTTTGATAGCTGGACGCATATCTTTACCTGCTGCTGGGCGAGCTGCCGCTTCTGTTACTTCGCTTGAAGATAGACCTGTTAGGTCATCTGTTTGACGAGAAACAGTTACGCCGTCGATCATGTCTACGAATTGGATGCGACCTGCTACTTCAGTGATGATTGGAAGCGTGTGCGCTTCCCAGTTTGCCACTGTTTCACCAGCTTGAACTGCATCGCCGTCACCTTTAGTCAGTAGTGAACCGTAAGGAAGTTTGTGCTTCTCTTTGGTACGACCGAACTCATCGATAATTGTCATTTCTGACGCACGAGAGGTGATAACCAGTTTCTTATCTTTGTTGATAACAAACTTAGCGTTGTGAAGTTTCACAGAACCTGTGTTCTTAGCTTGGATGCTGTTCTCTGCTGCTGCAGTAGATGCCGCACCACCGATGTGGAACGTACGCATCGTAAGCTGTGTACCCGGCTCACCGATAGACTGAGCAGCGATAACGCCCACTGCTTCACCTTGGTTCACTAGGTGACCACGTGCTAGGTCACGACCGTAACACTGTGCACAACAACCGAAGTCTGCATCACAGGTAACGACTGAGCGCACTTTCATGCTGTCTACAGAGTTATCTTCCATGATCTGACACCACTTCTCATCAATCAGAGTATTACGTGGGATCAGAACTTCTTCAGTACCTGGCTTAAGAACGTCTTCAGCAACTACACGACCTAGCGCAAGCTCAGAAAGTGCAACTTTAACGTCACCACCTTCGATATGCGGCATCATGTCGATACCTTCGTGCGTACCACAGTCATGCTCGTGAACTACTACGTCCTGAGCAACGTCTACTAGACGACGAGTTAGGTAACCCGAGTTCGCTGTTTTCAGTGCCGTATCCGCAAGACCCTTACGAGCACCGTGCGTTGAGATAAAGTACTGAAGTACGTTTAGACCTTCTTTAAAGTTCGCGGTGATTGGCGTCTCGATGATTGAACCATCTGGACGTGCCATCAGACCACGCATACCAGCAAGCTGACGAATCTGAGCTGCAGAACCACGAGCGCCCGAGTCAGCCATCATGTAGATGCTGTTGAACGACTCTTGTTGTTCTTCTTCACCGTCACGGTTGATAACCGTTTCAGATGATAGGTTGTCCATCATCGCTTTCGCTACGCGATCGTTGGTCGATGCCCAAATATCGATCACTTTGTTGTAGCGCTCACCCGCTGTTACAAGACCAGATTGGAACTGATCCTGGATTTCGCGAACTTCTTCTTCTGCTGATTCGATCTCGTCGTACTTCGCTTGAGGTACAACCATGTCATCGATACCAACAGATACACCTGAAAGTGCTGCGTAAGCAAAACCAGCGTACATAACTTGGTCAGCGAAGATTACAGTGTCTTTTAGACCCAGCTTACGGTAAGCCTCGTTTAGTAGGTTAGAGATTTGCTTCTTACCTAGCTTTTGGTTTACCAAGCTGTATGGAAGACCTGATGGCACGATTTGCCATAGCATTGCACGACCGATAGTGGTATCAACCATCTTAGTCTCAGTTGTGCTGTTGCCGTCTTCGTCAACTACCGTTTCAGTGATACGTACTTTTACGCGAGCGTGTAGCTCTGCGCTCTTAGTACGGTATGCCTTCTCAGCCTCTTCAGGGCCAGCAAGGTACATACCTTCACCTTTCACGTTGATCTTGTCACGTGTCATGTAGTACAGACCCAATACAACGTCCTGAGAAGGTACGATGATCGGATCACCTGATGCTGGCGACAGAATGTTGTTTGTCGACATCATCAGAGTACGAGCTTCAAGCTGTGCTTCTAGAGTTAGAGGCACGTGAACCGCCATTTGGTCACCATCGAAGTCCGCGTTGTACGCCGCACACACTAGTGGGTGTAGCTGGATCGCTTTACCTTCGATTAGTACTGGTTCGAACGCCTGGATACCAAGACGGTGAAGTGTTGGTGCACGGTTCAATAGTACTGGGTGTTCGCGGATTACTTCGTCTAGGATATCCCAAACGATCGCTTCTTCGCGCTCTACCATCTTCTTAGCAGCTTTGATTGTCGTCGCCATGCCACGAGTTTCTAGCTTGCTGTAGATGAATGGTTTGAATAGCTCTAGTGCCATCTTCTTAGGAAGACCACACTGGTGCAGACGAAGGTATGGACCTACTGTGATTACAGAACGGCCAGAGTAGTCTACACGCTTACCTAGTAGGTTCTGACGGAAACGACCTTGTTTACCCTTGATCATATCAGCAAGAGATTTCAGAGGACGCTTGTTAGAACCTGTGATCGCACGACCGCGACGACCGTTATCTAGAAGGGCATCAACAGACTCTTGCAGCATACGCTTTTCGTTACGTACGATGATGTCCGGAGCCGCTAGCTCTAGAAGACGCTTCAAACGGTTGTTACGGTTGATTACGCGACGGTATAGGTCGTTCAGATCAGACGTTGCGAAACGGCCGCCATCTAGTGGTACTAGAGGACGTAGATCTGGCGGAAGTACCGGAAGCACAGTTAGGATCATCCACTCAGGGTTGTTACCTGATTGAATAAACGCTTCAACTAGCTTCAGACGCTTAGTGATTTTCTTACGCTTAGTTTCTGAGTTTGTAGACTCAAGCTCTTCGCGCATCATCTCTGCTTCAGCGTGCATGTCCATAGTAGACAGCAGATCTTTGATCGCTTCTGCACCCATCTTAGCAGTGAACTCATCACCCCATTCTTCTAGACGATCAAGATACTCTTCTTCAGTAAGCATCTGTGATTTTTCTAGATCCGTCATACCCGGCTCTGTTACTACGTACATTTCGAAGTAAAGAACGCGCTCGATATCACGTAGCGGGATGTCCATTAGCAAACCGATACGAGATGGTAGCGATTTTAGGAACCAGATGTGAGCTACTGGAGACGCAAGCTCGATGTGGCCCATACGGTCACGACGAACTTTAGTTTGTGTAACTTCTACACCACACTTCTCACAGATAACACCACGGTGCTTCAGACGCTTATATTTGCCACAAAGACATTCGTAGTCTTTAACTGGACCAAAGATACGCGCACAGAACAGACCATCGCGCTCAGGCTTGAACGTACGATAGTTGATAGTTTCTGGTTTTTTAACTTCACCAAAAGACCATGAACGAATCATGTCAGGTGAAGATAGACCGATTTTGATTGCATCAAATTCTTCGGTCTTATGCTGTGCTTTTAGAAAGTTTAATAAGTCTTTCACAATCAGCTCCTGTAAGGAGTTTAAAAAGGAACCCGCTAGGTCAGCAAACCTGTGCGAGCCCCTTTTCTACCAGATAATCCAGAGGGATTATTCGTCTTCTAGCTCGATGTTGATACCTAGCGAGCGGATCTCTTTCAACAGTACGTTGAACGATTCTGGCATGCCAGGTTCCATGCTGTGGTTACCATCGACGATGTTTTTGTACATCTTCGTACGGCCGTTAACGTCATCAGACTTAACCGTTAGCATTTCTTGAAGCGTATATGCAGCACCGTATGCTTCTAGTGCCCATACTTCCATCTCACCGAAACGCTGACCACCGAACTGAGCTTTACCACCAAGTGGTTGCTGAGTTACTAGGCTGTACGAACCAGTTGAACGAGCGTGCATCTTGTCATCAACAAGGTGGTTTAGTTTCAGCATGTACATGTAACCTACAGTTACAGGACGCTCAAACGCATCACCAGTACGACCGTCAAACAGAGTTAGCTGACCAGATTCTGGTAGGTCACCCAGTTTTAGAAGTTCTTTAATAGACTTCTCAGACGCACCGTCAAAGACAGGTGTAGCAATCGGTAGACCGCCACGTAGGTTCTTAACCAGAGTACGTACTTCGTCATCAGACAGTGATGCAATATCAACGTTCTGACGAGTACCACCTAGATCGTAAACCTTCTGCAGGAATTCGCGGAATTTCGCTAGCTCTTGCTGCTCTTTCACCATCTGGTTGATCTTGTCACCGATACCTTTCGCTGCCAGACCTAAGTGAACCTCAAGGATCTGACCGATGTTCATACGCGAAGGTACACCCAGTGGGTTAAGTACGATGTCGACAGGCTGACCTTTCTCATCGTAAGGCATGTCTTCAACAGGGTTGATCTTAGAGATTACACCCTTGTTACCGTGACGACCCGCCATCTTATCACCAGGCTGGATACGACGTTTAACCGCTAGGTAAACTTTAACAATCTTAAGAACGCCAGGCGCTAGATCATCACCTTGAGTGATCTTACGACGCTTAGTTTCAAACTTCTTATCGAAGTCTGCTTTTAGCTCGTCGTACTGCTCTGCAAGTTGCTCAAGCTGAGTTTGCATTGCATCGTCTTCTAGCGTTAGCTCTAGCCACTTCTTACGATCGATAGTATCTAGTTTAGCGTCAGAGTAACCACCTTGAAGTAGTACAGCGCGAACACGGTTTAGAAGGCCACCCTCAAGAATCTGGAACTCTTCAGTTAGGTCTTTCTTCGCTTCTTTCAGCTGCATTTGCTCAATTTCTAGAGCACGCTTGTCTTTCTCTACGCCATCGCGAGTGAAGACTTGAACGTCAATGATGGTACCTGAAATAGAGTTAGGTACACGTAGTGAAGTATCTTTAACGTCAGATGCTTTTTCACCGAAGATCGCACGTAGTAGCTTCTCTTCTGGCGTTAGCTGAGTTTCACCTTTAGGCGTTACTTTACCAACTAGGATGTCACCACCCTTAACTTCAGCACCGATGTAAACGATACCTGACTCGTCTAGTTTAGACAGAGCAGACTCACCTACGTTTGGAATATCCGCTGTGATCTCTTCAGAGCCCAGCTTAGTATCACGTGCCACACAAGACAGTTCTTGGATGTGGATAGTCGTGAAGCGGTCTTCTTGAACTACGCGCTCAGATACTAAGATCGAGTCTTCGAAGTTGTAACCGTTCCAAGGCATGAACGCGATACGCATGTTTTGACCAAGCGCTAGCTCACCAAGGTCTGTTGAAGGACCATCAGCAAGAACGTCACCGCGTGCTACTGGCTCGCCAGGTAGTACGGTTGGGCGCTGGTTAATACAAGTGTTCTGGTTCGAACGCGTGTACTTAGTCAGGTTGTAGATGTCGATACCTGCTTCACCAGGAATCAGCTCGTCTTCGTTAACTTTGATAACGATGCGAGACGCGTCTACAGACTGAACTGTACCGCCACGTTTAGCTACTGCTGTTACACCAGAGTCAACCGCTACGTTGCGCTCGATACCAGTACCAACTAGAGGCTTGTCAGCCTTAAGTGTTGGAACAGCCTGACGTTGCATGTTCGCACCCATCAATGCACGGTTCGCATCATCGTGTTCTAGGAACGGGATAAGCGATGCAGCGATAGATACTACTTGGTTTGTTGCAACGTCCATGTAGTTAACATGGTCGCGTGGGTGAAGACCAGATTCACCTTTTTGACGTGCTGTGATTAGCTCGTCAGCAAAAGAGCCTTCTTCCGTTAGCGCAGCGTTAGCCTGTGCGATAACGAATTGGCCTTCTTCGATTGCTGATAGGTAATCAACTTCGTCAGTTACTACACCATCAACAACGCGGCGGTACGGAGTTTCTAGGAAACCGTACTCGTTACAGCGCGCGAATGCTGATAGAGAGTTAATTAGACCGATGTTCGGACCTTCAGGCGTTTCGATAGGACATAGACGACCGTAGTGAGTTACGTGTACGTCACGTACTTCGAAGCCAGCACGCTCACGAGTCAGACCGCCAGGACCCAATGCAGAGATACGACGCTTGTGCGTAACTTCTGAAAGCGGGTTGTTCTGGTCCATAAACTGAGATAGCTGTGAAGAACCGAAGAATTCTTTAACTGCCGCAGAGATAGGCTTAGCGTTGATTAGGTCTTGAGGCATGATTGCATCAAGGTCACCTAGGCTCAAACGCTCTTTTACTGCACGCTCAACACGTACAAGACCAACACGGAATTGGTTCTCAGCCATTTCACCCACAGAACGGATACGACGGTTACCAAGGTGGTCGATATCATCGACTTCACCGATACCGTTACGGATCGCGATAAGCTTCTTCATCACTTCGATGATATCAGTCTCATCCAGCGTACCCTGTTCTAGAGCATCTTCACGTAGGATAGAGCTGTTGAACTTCATACGACCAACGGTCGATAGGTCATAACGCTCTTCAGAGAAGAATAGGCTTTCGAATAGTGCTTCTGCAGCTTCTTTTGTTGGCGGCTCACCAGGGCGCATCATGCGGTAGATTTCTACCAATGCAGAGATGCGGTCTACCGTGCTGTCGACACGAATTGTGTCTGACATGAACGGACCGTGGTCTAGATCGTTCGTAAATAGAACTTCTAGTTTCTTAACGCCTGCCTGAGATAGGTTCGCTAGTGCTTCTAGGCTGATCTCTTGGTTTGCACCAACGATGATCTCACCTGTCGCTTCATTGATGTAGTCTTGAGAAGCTACTTTACCTACGATGTACTCGACAGGTACTTCAATGAACTCAACGCCATCTTTTTCTAGTTGGCGGATGTGACGAGCAGTAACGCGACGACCAGTCTCAACATAAGTTTTGCCGTTTGCTTCGATATCGAAAGAAGCAGTCTCACCACGTAGACGCTCAGGAACCAACTCCATAAGTAGAGTTTGATCCTTAACTTCGAAGTTTACTTTTTCGAAGAAGATATCGAGGATTTCTTGCGTAGACTTACCTAGTGCACGAAGAATGATCGATGCTGGTAGTTTACGACGACGGTCGATACGAACGTACAGGTTATCTTTCGGGTCAAACTCGAAGTCGAGCCATGAACCACGGTAAGGAATAACACGTGCGTTATAAAGAACTTTACCTGAAGAGTGAGTCTTACCCTTATCGCTGTCGAAGAACACGCCTGGGCTTCGGTGCAGCTGGGATACGATAACCCTCTCGGTACCATTGATTACGAAGGTACCATTGTCTGTCATAAGCGGAATTTCGCCCATGTAGACTTCTTGTTCTTTAATGTCTTTTACGGTACCTGCTGGTGCGTCTTTATCAAAGATAACTAGACGTAGTTTTACGCGTAGTGGCTTTGAATACGTAACGCCACGAATTTGACATTCTTTAACGTCAAATACTGGCTCACCAAGACGGTAGCTAACGTATTGCAGCTCAGAGTTGCCGTTGTAGCTCTGAATTGGGAATACAGAACGAAACGCAGCTTCAAGTCCGTATTGACCCTCTGGATCCTGTTCGATGAATTTGTCGAACGAATCAAGCTGGATCGATAGCAGGTATGGAATGTCCAAAACTTGTGGACGAGTACCAAAGTCCTTACGGATGCGCTTTTTCTCGGTATAAGAGTAAACCATGGGGTTCCTCAGCTCGCTGATAAGTGACCCAAACTGCCCTTCCATCCTAGTTACTTAAGGTGGAGTATGGGGCAGTGACTAACAACTGTTTACTGTAGTGACGTTGACTCTAGCGTCGAGACAACGTTTTTTGCTTGGTGCATAGACGCTTAAACAGCGGGAAAATTCATCTATGCCCTACAGCGCAAAAAGGCCGGTGGTCAATAAACCACCAGCCATTAGCCTATTCGGCTAAGAAATTAAGCAATAATTACTTAACTTCAACAGAAGCACCAGCTTCTTCTAGCTGAGCTTTAAGAGCTTCAGCTTCAGCTTTGTCAACGCCTTCTTTTAGAGGTGCTGGAGCTGAGTCTACAAGACCTTTAGCTTCTTTAAGGCCTAGACCTGTTGCGCCACGTACCGCTTTGATAACAGCAACTTTGTTACCGCCAGCAGCAGTTAGGATTACGTCGAATTCAGTTTGCTCAGCAGCAGCTTCGCCACCAGCAGCACCGCCAGCTACAACAGCAGCTGCAGCAGATACGCCGAATTTCTCTTCCATAGCTTCGATAAGCTCAACAACTTGCATTACAGACATTTCTGCAACTGCGTCTAGGATTTGCTCGTTAGTAATAGACATAACAATTCTCTTTTAAGTCAACAATAAGTTTAAATAGCAACCAGTGAAAAGCAAGGCTTATGCCGCAGCTTCTTCTTTTTGGTCGCGTAGTGCAGCGATAGTACGTACCAGCTTGCCTGCAGAAGCTTCTTTCATGCACATCATTAGGCGTGCGATTGCTTCGTCGTAAGTTGGTAGTGTCGCTAGTACTTCAGCATCAGTAACCGCGCCTTCAAATGCAGCAGCTTTGATCTCGAATTCTTTGTTCTCTTTAGCGAAGTCTTTGAAAAGACGCGCTGCAGCACCCGGGTGCTCGTTAGAGAACGCGATCAGAGTAGGACCAGTGAAGTTGTCTGTTAGACACTCATAGTCAGTACCCTGAACCGCACGACGTGCAAGTGTGTTACGCACGACTTTCATGTAAACACCCGCTTCACGCGCTTGTTTACGTAGAGAAGTCATTGCGCCAACTTCAACGCCACGAGAGTCAGCTACAACTGCAGAAAGTGCACCACTGGCTGCTTCGTTGACTTCAGCAACAATTGCTTTTTTGTCTTGAAGGTTTAAAGCCATCTTGGATTTACTCCTGGTTGTTTTTACACCACCCGAAATCTTCGCGATTTTGGGAGTTCATACGGTGCTTTCCAGAAGAAAGATAAACGTTACGCTCAACTTCCTTTCTATCTGGCACCATCTACGTAGGTAGTATTAAGTTCTTTACAGAACGCCTACGGTCTTGGATGGAGACTAAACTCACTAGGATTTCAGCCTCAACCACAAATTTTGATAGGCGCAAAATTATACAAGAATTTCGCGCCTATGCAAGCAATTAAGCTTGAGTGTTTAGTGTAGATTGATCTACAGAAACACCAGCACCCATAGTAGTAGAGATGCTTACTTTCTTCAGGAAAGTACCTTTCGCTGAAGACGGCTTCGCTTTCTTAAGCGCAACTAGTAGAGCTTCTAGGTTCTCTTGTAGTTGGTTAGCTTCGAAAGACACTTTACCGATGGTAGTGTGTACGATGCCGTTCTTGTCGTTACGGTAACGAACCTGACCAGCTTTAGCGTTCTTAACTGCTTCAGCAACGTTAGGAGTTACAGTACCAACTTTCGGGTTTGGCATAAGACCGCGAGGACCTAGGATAGTACCTAGTTGACCAACAACACGCATTGCATCTGGAGAAGCAACAACTACGTCGAAGTTCATTTCGCCTTTCTTAACTTGCTCAGCAAGATCTTCCATACCTACGATGTCTGCGCCAGCTTCTTTAGCTGCTTCAGCGTTTGCACCTTGAGTGAACACTGCAACGCGGATTTCGCGGCCAGTACCGTGAGGTAGTACAGTTGCACCACGTACGTTCTGGTCAGATTTACGAGCATCGATGCCTAGGTTAACAGCAACGTCTACAGACTCAACGAATTTAGCCGTTGCTAGTTCTTTAAGAAGAGCTACAGCTTCGTTGATTTCGTATTCTTTAGTTACGTCAACTTTTTCGCGGATTACGCGCATACGCTTAGTAAGTTTTGCCATGATCTTAACCCTCTACCACTAGGCCCATTGAACGAGCAGTACCAGCGATAGAACGCTTCATTGCTTCGATGTCAGCACCAGTCATATCAGCAGCTTTAGTTTCTGCGATTTCTTGGATTTGAGCGTCAGTTACTGTGCCCACTTTTTCAGTGTTTGGACGACCAGAACCAGACTTAACGCCAGCAGCTTTCTTAAGAAGAACAGCAGCAGGTGGAGTCTTAGTTACGAACGTGAAAGAACGGTCGTTGTAAACAGTAATAACTACTGGAGTCGGTAGACCTTTCTCAATAGATTCTGTTTTTGCGTTGAACGCTTTACAGAATTCCATGATGTTCACACCGTGTTGACCTAGTGCAGGACCAACCGGTGGACTTGGGTTTGCCATACCAGCTGCAACTTGCAGTTTGATATAAGCTTCAACTTTCTTAGCCATGATATTTCCTAATTTTGGGTTCAAACGCTATCCGAATGGGAAAGCTCCCCGTGTTTTGAAAAAACTTTCTGCAGTCATTACTGCAAAAAGGCGCGAAATTATAAGCATAATTCGCGCCTTTAACAACCCTAAAATGGTGTTTTTTTATACTCTCATTTTTAAAGGACTAAGCCATTAAAAATTCGGTATTAATCAAGTTTGTCAACTTGACCGAATTCGAGCTCAACTGGTGTTGCACGACCAAAGATCGATACAGACACTTTCAGGCGGCTCTTCTCGTAATCCACTTCTTCAACGGTACCGTTGAAGTCAGCAAACGGACCTTCGTTAACACGTACCACTTCGCCCGCTTCGAACATCGTTCTTGGACGTGGAGCTTCGCTAGCTTTCTCTAGACGATTAAGGATAGCGTCAGCTTCTTTATCTGTGATAGGTGCTGGACGGTCAGAGGTTCCACCAATGAAGCCCATTACTCGTGGCACACTGCGTACAAGGTGCCAAGATTCGTCGTTCATGATCATTTGAACAAGAACGTAGCCTGGGAAGAACTTACGCTCACTCTTGCGGCGTTGGCCTGAGCGCATTTCCACAACTTCTTCAGTCGGTACTAGCACTTCACCAAAGTACTCTTCCATTGCGTGCATTTTGATATGTTCGCGAAGAGACTGAGCCACACGTCCTTCAAAACCAGAAAAGGCTTGAACAACGTACCAGCGTTTTTTCGGAGCTTCACTCATGAATTAACACCCTCTATAACCCGGTTATGAACGCAACAAGACGGACCATAATGCCGTCGATACCCCATAACGCAAGCGCCATTACAATACTTACTGCAAGGACAATCAGCGTAGTCTGCATCGTTTCTTGGCGTGTTGGCCAAACCACTTTGCGAACTTCCACGCGTGCTTCACGTGCGAACGTGATAGCTGCCTTACCTTTTGTTGTTGTAGCTGCAACACCAAGTGCCGCGGCAATTAATACAACTACACCTGCAGCGCGAAGAACTACAGATAGCTCTCCGTACAGGTAATTACCCACAACAGCGGCGGCTAGCAGCGCAAAAGCGACGATCCACTTAATTACATCTGCTGCATTTGAGCTATCAGGAGTTTCAGCGTTTGCTTTCATAAAACCAACCTGTGACAAGTCTTAACTAGACGACAACAACCCCGCTGCTGCAGGGCTTATTCCTTTAATGTTGGTAAAATTTGAGTCAAACCAACACTTTTTGCAAAGGCTCAGGTAGAAATTACTTTCCAACTCAACCCTTATAAATCCTTTAATCATTCACTCTATGAGCAGTCATTGAGTGAATTATGCGCCCCTATAAATAGTAGCGCAGAAAAAGGGCATCAAATGATGCCCTTTTTAGCATTGCTTAGTCAAATCTTATTCAAAGATTTTACCAGAGCTTGCGACAATTCTAAGAATTAGTCGAAGATCTTAGCAACAACACCAGCACCTACTGTACGGCCACCTTCACGGATAGCGAAACGTAGACCTTCATCCATTGCGATTGGAGCGATTAGCTCAACTTTCATTTGGATGTTGTCGCCTGGCATTACCATTTCTACGCCTTCAGGTAGAGAGATGTCACCAGTTACGTCAGTTGTACGGAAGTAGAACTGTGGACGGTAGCCTTTGAAGAACGGAGTATGACGGCCGCCTTCGTCTTTAGAAAGTACGTATACTTCAGACTCGAACTTAGTGTGTGGGTTGATTGAACCAGGAGCTGCAAGAACTTGACCACGTTCAACTTCGTCACGCTTAGTACCACGTAGAAGTGCACCAACGTTCTCACCAGCACGACCTTCGTCAAGAAGCTTACGGAACATCTCAACACCAGTACAAGTAGTCGTTGTAGTCTCTTTGATACCAACGATTTCTACTTCGTCACCTACGCGTAGGATACCGCGCTCGATACGACCAGTTACAACAGTACCACGACCTTGGATCGAGAATACGTCTTCGATTGGTAGTAGGAACGGTTGGTCTACTGCACGCTCTGGCTCTGGGATGTAAGAGTCTAGTGCTTCAGCAAGCTCAACGATTTTGTCTTCCCACTGCTTCTCGCCGTTTAGAGCGCCTAGTGCAGAACCTTGGATAACTGGTAGGTCATCACCTGGGAATTCGTACTCAGATAGAAGTTCACGAACTTCCATTTCTACTAGCTCTAGAAGCTCTTCATCGTCAACCATGTCACACTTGTTCATGAATACGATGATGTATGGGATACCAACCTGACGGCCTAGTAGGATGTGCTCACGAGTCTGAGGCATTGGGCCGTCAGTTGCAGCAACAACTAGGATACCACCGTCCATCTGTGCAGCACCAGTGATCATGTTCTTAACATAATCCGCGTGTCCTGGACAGTCTACGTGTGCGTAGTGACGAGTTGGAGTATCGTACTCAACGTGAGAAGTTGCGATTGTGATACCGCGCTCACGCTCTTCTGGAGCGTTATCGATAGATGCGAAGTCTTTCGCTTCACCGCCGTACACTTTTGCAAGAGTAGTACAGATTGCAGCTGTTAGAGTTGTTTTACCGTGGTCAACGTGGCCGATAGTACCAACGTTTACGTGCGGTTTCGTACGTTCAAATTTTTCTTTAGACATGAGTTGTCCCTCTAGGTACGGATTTAGGTGGCTTTGAAGACCACGCAACCAAAAAATCTTGGTAATAAAGCTTCTTTCAACCAATAAACATAGTTTAGGCAAAAGAAAGTATCAAAAGGAAAATTGCTTTGAGAGCTGGTGCTGATAGGCAGACTCGAACTGCCGACCTCATCCTTACCAAGGATGCGCTCTACCACCTGAGCTATATCAGCACTCTAAATGAGTTGGAGCGGGCAGCGGGAATCGAACCCGCATCATCAGCTTGGAAGGCTGAGGTAATAGCCATTATACGATGCCCGCAACACGTAACTCTGAGAGCTATTCCCTAAAGAATATGGTGGGGGGGGACGGATTCGAACCATCGAAGGCAGTGCCGGCAGATTTACAGTCTGCTCCCTTTGGCCACTCGGGAACCCCCCCAAATTTTACTTACCATTTTCGTCATCATTGCCCTAGGCAAAGTGAAAATGGTGCCGACTACCGGAATCGAACTGGTGACCTACTGATTACAAGTCAGTTGCTCTACCTACTGAGCTAAGTCGGCATAAGTGGAGCGCATTCTATTGAATGAATCTTATGGATGCAACCGTTAAATTAAAAAAAAATCCGATTTTCACCACATTCTTTTTGTTTGATGGCTTTTTGTACACATTTCGGGGAATTAGCGTAACCCCGTTGCATGAATTATTTGATTTATCCCTTGCTTCAGGTATGTTCAGCACTCAGTCATTTTAATCCATGGTTAGGTTACCTATGAGTCCCTTTATGTCATTCAGTCGAGAGCAATGGTCAGCGCTTCGTAACGCCGTACCCATGACCCTCACAGAAGAGGACCTAAAAGAGCTTCAAGGCATCAATGAAAAACTGACTATGCAGGAGGCAACCGATGTTTACCTGCCTCTATCTCGACTGCTCAACCTCTATGTTGCCGCAAGGCAGCGTCGTAACTCAGTACTTGGCGAATTTTTAGGAAACACCGAGCACACGCCGCCGTTTGTCATAGGCATCGCAGGTAGTGTCGCCGTTGGTAAAAGCACCACCGCACGTCTGCTAAAAGCACTTTTAAGCCGCTGGGACAATCACCCAAAAGTTGAACTGATCACCACGGACGGCTTCCTGTACCCAAATAAGACTCTACTCGAAAAAGGGTTGATGGGTAAAAAGGGCTTTCCAGAGTCTTACGACATGCGCCGCTTAGTGCAGTTCGTGTCCGATGTGAAAGCGTGCAAAAGAAATGTTCAGGCGCCGGTCTATTCGCATATCACTTACGACATTACGGAAGAAGAAAAGGTCGTTGACCTTCCTGACGTGCTGATTATTGAAGGGTTAAACGTACTGCAAAGTGGTATGGACTACCCACACGATCCACACCGCGTATTCATCTCCGACTTCCTCGATTTTTCACTCTATGTCGACGCAGACAGCGAGCAAATTGAGCAGTGGTACGTCAATCGCTTTATGAAGTTCCGCGAAGGCGCGTTTACCAAACCTGGCTCCTATTTCAGCCACTACACCCAATTAAGTGCAGCAGAAGCCGAATCCAAGGCCAAAGCCATTTGGGCCTCAATCAACGGCCTAAACTTGGTCGAAAACATCTTACCAACCAAAGAGCGCGCTCAGCTGATCTTGCAGAAAGGCGCTGATCACAGTGTTGAAACGGTATACCTAAGAAAGTAATAACCGCTCTAATTGCATGCTCTTTGACCATAGGACCATAGGACCATAGGACCAAAGTACCTTTAATCACTAACTTTTCGCAGCGATATTTCACCGCCAACGTACGACTCAATTCCGCGCTCGGTTTCAAGCAGTACCGCGCCGGTCGCATCAATGCCTCGCACAACGCCTTTGATCTCACGCTGACCCATGATGAGTTTGACTTCACGACCTAAGAAGTTGTCGTGCTGGTTCCAGCGCTCGACAAAGCCATGCAAACCGCGCAGTTCATAGTCTTCCAATGCCGCTTGCCAAGCTTTAATAAACGCGACCACTAGATCATTACGGCTAAATGGAGTATCAACCACTTCACTGAGCGATGTCCAAGGCTGATCGATACCGGTCACTTGCTCACTCATATTGAGGTTCATTCCCATACCAATCACTAAGTTTGCAGCGCCGCCCGCTTGGCCTGACATTTCAACCAAAATTCCGGCGAGCTTTTTATCTCGGTAGTACAGGTCATTCGGCCACTTAAGCTTCACTTCCTCAATCCCTAGCTCCTGCAGCGCTTCAACTATAGCAACACCCACGACTAGGCTCAGCCCCATCGCCGCTGCCATCCCAGCCTCCAAACGCCAGTACATCGACAGGTAGAGGTTACTGCCAAACGGTGATACCCATTGTCTACCGCGGCGTCCACGACCTTTAGCTTGATACTCTGAGATACAGACGCTGCCAGACTCTAAGGACTCTTGCTTGTCAAGTAGGTACTGGTTAGTTGAGTCAATGATTGGTATCAGCTCAAACGGTGTCGACACACTTTGTGCAAGGCGCTTTTCGCTCAATAGTTCCATCGGCTGAGCTAATTGATAGCCTTTGCCTTGAACTCGGAAAATATCAACGCCCCACTCTTGAATGCCCTTAATGTGTTTGCTCACTGCTGCACGCGAGATCCCAAGATCTTCGCCCAACGCCTCACCAGAGTGGAAGCCGCCAGTGGCGAGCCTAGTGAGAATAGCCAATTTCATGTGATGCTCTTTCATAGCACGTCCTTTAAATACACTTCATGGCTCGCGCCCATAAAGCGCACTTCATGCTCAAGTTCGACACCAAACTTATCGAGCACCGATTGACGTACAAACGCTGCCAAACGGACCACATCCTCTGCTGTCGCCTCATTGTGGTTCACGAGTACCAAAGCTTGATTCGGATGGACCATAGCACCGCCAATCTGATGACCTTTCAAACCACATTGGTCAATCAGCCAGCCCGCCGCCAGTTTCATCCCATTTTCTGCAGGGTAAGCGACTAAGGCATCGTGGCTCGCCTTGAGCGAAGTATAGTGCTCGTGGCTAATGATCGGGTTCTTAAAGAAACTGCCCGCATTGCCTGTCACCGCCGGATCGGGCAATTTTTCTTGTCGCACTTTCACCACCACGTCGAACACCTCTTTCGGTGTGACTGTGTCTAGGTCCAGTGTTTGTAACGGACCATAGCTTAGATTCGGTTGCCACTGTTTTTCCAGTTCTATACCAATGGCGGTCACTATCGCCTTATCTTTCAGCGCATGTTTAAAAATAGAGTCACGATAGCCAAATTGACACTCTTGGCGCGTGAGTCTTTTCACCTTCAAGGATTCAAGACAAAGATAATCGACATAGCTGCAGACGTCTTTTAACTCAATGCCATAAGCGCCGATGTTTTGGATCGGCGCACTGCCCGAGCAACCCGGTATCAAGGCGAGATTTTCAATGCCTGCATAGCCGTGTTCCACACACCACTTCACCAAGCTTGGCCAATCTTCTCCGCCGCTAATATGCAGTTTGTGTTTCGTCGGTGTGTCACTGACCTCTATGCCGCCCAAGCGATTAACGATCACTACCCCTTCAAACGGAGCGGTAAACAGCATATTACTGCCCTTACCCAGCATCAGCTTTGGCAAAGACTGCCATTCTGGGTGCTGGTACACCTCAATCAAGTCATCGACCGAGTGGACCTCGACCAAAGCGTGACAGTGCTGGTTAATACCAAAAGTATGATAAGAGCGGAGCTGAGCGTTGTTTTGAATTTGCATGGGCGTCGATTGATGGCTTACACTGCCGCTATTCTATCCTTTTGGAATCCGAATTGGCTATGGATACGTTAAATTTCGGTGTGCTTGACCCGATAAAGCTCCCTATTGCGAAAAAACTCTACAAGGCTCACTACCCCGCGGGCAAACCCAAAAGCGATGAACGCATCCTGACGCTAAGCCGCAACCAAACTCTTAGCGCTTTGGTCCGATTTCGCACTATTGAGCACTATCGATTGATGACAGGCATGCTGGTTATCCCTGAGCAACGTGGCCTAGGTTTAGGGCATGAATTGATGGCTCAACTGCAGCAAGCCGAGCTGAAAGATGGCGACTTTTGCTTCGCTCTGGCGCATCTTGAGAGTTTTTACGCACAACATGGCTTTGAAACAGTGGAAGAAGCAGCGCTTCCCAACCCACTTAAGCAGCTGTTTTGTCGCTATATTCAGGGTGGAAAGTCGCTAATTGCAATGCGTTACCTTGATCCCCGTTAAACTTATCAACGGTTTACTACCCATTAACGACAAGAATTTGGTAAAATTCTAGGTTCGCAATTTTGCAATCACCAAAGGTACAGTCTCTACATGATGGCTTTTAGGAACTCTTTTGAACAGCTTCCCTCAATCGCGCAGGATCCGAGTAAACTCGATGTTTTGCTCTCTGCCAGCGACTATCGCGAACATCTCATTCAAGCGATACGCGAAGCAAAATCAAGAATCTACCTAGTCGCACTGTATTTGGAAGATGACGACGCAGGACGCCAAATTCTTAGTGAGCTTTATCAAGCAAAGCAAAACAATCCAGCGCTGGATATTGCTGTTTGCGTTGATTGGCACCGTGCACAGCGCGGATTGATCGGCGCGGCGCATTCGGATGGCAACGCCGTCATGTACCGCGAATTTCGTGACAAGCACCAACATGGCGTGCCTGTGTATGGCATTCCGGTTCGCGGTCGTGAGGTCTTCGGCGTGTTGCACCTCAAAGGTTTTATCATCGACGATAAAGTCATTTATAGCGGTGCTAGCCTCAACAACATCTACCTCAACTACAAAGACCGGTATCGTTTCGACCGTTATCACGTGCTCGACAATGCCAGCCTTGCCGACAGCATGGCCAACTTTGTGGCAACAGAGATGATTGCGAATCCCGCGGTCAATGACTTGTCACTTCCGCAAAAGCCGACCACCAAAGAAATCAAAGCAGAGATCCGCCAATTGCGTGGCTCCCTGTCTCAAGCTCGCTATGAGTTTGATGCCGAACCGGCTAACGAGAATCAAGTTTCGGTAACGCCAATCGTCGGTATTGGCAAACGCCGCAATAAACTTAATCAGAGCATCAATCAACTGCTAGCCAGTGCCAAAGATGAAATCTTTATCTGTACGCCTTATTTTAATTTCCCGAAGTCCGTCGCTAAGGAAATTAAACGCGCGCTCAAGCGCGGTGTGAAAGTACGTATTGTTGTGGGTGATAAAACCGCCAACGATTTCTACATTTCACCAGAAGAAGACTTTAAGACCATCGGTGGCCTGCCTTATCTGTATGAGATGAACTTACGTCGCTTCGCCAAAGCCAATGAAGCACACATTGCTAGCCGCAACCTGTGCATTCGTTTGTGGAAACACGATGAAAACAGCTTCCACCTAAAAGGGATCTGGGTTGATAAGCGCTATATGCTGATCACTGGTAACAACCTGAATCCACGCGCTTGGAGTTTGGATTTAGAGAACGCGATTCTGATTCAAGATCACTACTCGCACTTAGTTGAGAAGTTTGATGCCGAAATCAACAATATCCTTGAGCATACTCAGTTGATTTGCACTTATAGACAGCTTGAAAAAGTTGAGAATTATCCAGCTCCGGTACAGAAGTTGTTGAAGAAGATAACTCGAGTGAGGGCTGATCGAGTTTTGAAGCAGTTGCTTTAAAATTCAAAACAACGTCATCCCCTTGAAAAAGGGGATCTCGCGCGGCAAGTGGCTCACTTTGTTTGAGCACAATACTCGCGGACAGAGATCCTCACTTTCGTGAGGATGACGATGTTTTTGTGAGGATGACGGCATCAGTTAGAAGTAACAACTATCGACTGACTTCAGACACAAAAAAAACCAGCCTCATGGCTGGTTTTTTCACATCTCACCTAAATCAATTAAGACTTAGCTTCGCGGCTTGCACGCTTACGGTCGCTTTCCGAAAGGAACTTCTTACGGATGCGGATGCTTTCAGGTGTTACTTCTACTAGCTCGTCATCGTCGATGAACTCAAGCGCTTGCTCAAGTGTCATGATGATTGGCGGAGTAAGAACCTGTGCGTCATCGGTACCAGAAGCACGAACGTTAGTTAGCTGCTTACCTTTAAGCGGGTTAACCGTTAGGTCGTTATCACGGCTGTGGATACCGATAACCATACCTTCGTAAACCTCAACACCGTGACCGATAAACATACGGCCGCGCTCTTGTAGGTTAAACAGTGCGTTCGTTAGTGCTTTACCAGCACCGTTCGAGATAAGTACACCGTTCACACGCTGACCGATCTCACCGCCCTTGAATGGACCGTAGTGATCGAACGTGTGGTAAAGAAGACCAGAACCAGACGTTAGCGTCATGAACTCAGTTTGGAAACCGATAAGACCACGAGATGGCATCATGAAGTCCATACGGATACGGCCTTTACCATCAGGAGCCATGTCAGTTAGCTCACCCTTACGAAGGCCGATAGCTTCCATGATGCTACCTTGGTGCTCTTCAACAACGTCGATAGTTACTGTTTCGTACGGCTCTTGCTTCTGACCATCTTCTTCTTTGATGATAACTTCAGGACGAGAAACCGCTAGCTCGAAGCCTTCACGACGCATGTTTTCGATAAGGATAGATAGGTGCAGTTCACCACGACCAGATACACGGAACTTGTCTGGATCGTCAAGTTGCTCAACGCGCAGTGCAACGTTGTGTACCAATTCCTTCTCTAGACGCTCAAGGATGTTACGTGAAGTCACGAACTTACCTTCTTTACCCGCGAATGGAGAGGTGTTTACTTGGAACGTCATGGTTACTGTTGGTTCGTCAACAGACAGTGCTGGTAGTGCTTCTACTTCACCCTGAGCACAGATAGTGTCAGAGATTTTTAGCTCACCCAGACCCGTGATCGCGATGATGTCGCCCGCCGTTGCTTGCTGAACTTCATGACGCTCAAGACCTAGGTAACCAAGGATAGTACCTACTTTACCGTTGCGAGTCTTACCGTCTGCACCGATAACCGTTACTTGTTGGTTAGGCTTAACCGTACCGCGAGTTACACGGCCTACACCGATAACACCCACGTATGAGCTGTAGTCTAGCTGAGAGATCTGCATCTGTAGTGCACCCTCTGGGTCAACCGCTGGCGCTTCTACGTTATCAACGATAGCTTGGAATAGCGCTTCCATGTTCTCGCCTTCTTCGCCTTCTTCAAGCGTCGCCCAGCCGTTTAGTGCTGATGCGTAAACCACTTGGAAATCTAGCTGCTCGTCAGAAGCACCTAGGTTGTCGAATAGGTCGAATACTTGATCCATTACCCAGTCAGGACGAGCACCTGGACGGTCAATCTTGTTGATTACAACGATTGGCTTAAGACCGTGTGCAAATGCTTTTTGCGTTACGAAACGCGTTTGTGGCATTGGACCGTCTACCGCGTCAACGATAAGTAGTACAGAGTCTACCATCGACATAATACGCTCTACTTCACCACCGAAGTCCGCGTGTCCCGGAGTATCTACGATGTTGATGTGGTAGTCGTTCCAGTTGATCGCGGTATTCTTAGCAAGAATGGTAATACCACGCTCTTTTTCAATATCGTTCGAGTCCATAACTCGCTCTTCAGTTTCACCGCGAGACTCAAGAGTACCGGATTGCTGAAGCAGCTTGTCAACAAGGGTAGTTTTACCGTGGTCAACGTGCGCGATAATCGCAATGTTTCTTAACTTATCAATCTGTGGAGTTGACATAGATTTCTTTCACTCAGTCAAGAGTCGCCGCACGATAGCCGCTGACTCGATTAAAAAAACGCCCGCAATATACCAGAAATAACGAGAGTTGTGATCTTCTTCGTTGAAATCTTGCTTAAACATAGTCGGTTTACACTGATTTTGCTGTAAAACAAGCAGACAAAACTGCTGATTCACCAATTCGACGCATTGCACAGACCAAGCTGAACGAATGGGTTGACAGGTGATTCAAAACCATGCTGAATGTATGGGCTATTTGATTCAACTTGGTGCAAGAATTTAACATTGCACAGTTATGGTGCACTCAATGATCATTTTGGTGCAAACGTTTGCTCCAATTTGGAGCCAAGTTTTATATCAGATTGAAAAATAAAGGATTTATTTTTTGGCACGGTTCTAGCTTTATAACAATCAGCATCGATTAACGCACTTCATCAAGCAGACGTTAATCAATGCCGATTCATTTAATCGAGCACTTAACCGCTTTAAATAACACTGGAGGTTTTCCAAGATGTCAGTAGAAAATGTTCTATCGCTGATCCAAGAGAACGAAGTTAAATTCGTAGATCTACGCTTTACAGACACTAAGGGTAAAGAGCAACACGTTTCTATCCCTGCACACCAAGTAGACGCAGACTTCTTTGAAGAAGGTAAAATGTTTGACGGTTCTTCTGTTGCTGGCTGGAAAGGCATCAACGAGTCAGACATGGTGATGATGCCAGACGCAGCAAGCGCGGTTCTTGACCCATTCACTGAAGATGCAACTCTGAACATTCGTTGTGACATCCTAGAGCCTGCAACTATGCAAGGCTACGATCGTGACCCACGTTCTATCGCTAAGCGCGCTGAAGACTACCTACGTTCAACAGGTATCGCTGATACTGTTCTTGTTGGTCCAGAGCCAGAGTTCTTCCTATTCGACGACGTTAAGTTTGCAACAGACATGTCTGGTTCATTCTTCAAAATCGACGACGTAGAAGCAGCTTGGAACACAGGTACTGACTTTGAAGGCGGTAACAAAGGTCACCGTCCTGGCGTTAAAGGTGGTTACTTCCCAGTAGCTCCAGTTGACTCTTCTCAAGACATCCGTTCTGCAATGTGTCTAGTTCTAGAAGAAATGGGTCAAGTTGTTGAAGCGCACCACCACGAAGTTGCAACTGCAGGTCAGAACGAAATCGCAACTCGTTTCAACACGCTAACTGCTAAAGCGGACGAAATCCAAGTTTACAAGTACGTTGTACACAACGTTGCTCACGCATTTGGTAAGACGGCGACATTCATGCCTAAGCCACTAGTTGGTGATAACGGTTCTGGTATGCACGTTCACCAATCTCTAGCGAAAGACGGTGTTAACCTATTCGCTGGCGACAAGTACGGCGGCCTATCTGAAATGGCGCTTTACTACATCGGTGGTGTTATCAAGCACGCTAAAGCAATCAACGCATTTGCTAACGCATCTACTAACTCGTACAAGCGTCTTGTACCAGGCTTCGAAGCACCTGTTATGCTTGCTTACTCTGCACGTAACCGTTCTGCTTCTATCCGTATCCCAGTGGTACCAAGCCCGAAAGCACGTCGTATCGAGCTACGTTTCGGTGACCCATCAGCAAACCCATACCTATGTTTTGCTGCAATGCTTATGGCTGGTCTTGACGGTATCAAGAACAAGATCCACCCAGGCGAAGCAATGGACAAAGACCTTTACGACCTACCAGCTGAAGAAGCGGCAGAAATCCCAACAGTGGCTTACTCACTAAAAGAAGCGCTAGAGTGTCTAGATGCTGACCGTGAGTTCCTAACGTCTGGCGGTGTATTCTCTGATGACTTTATCGATTCTTACATCGACCTTAAGTCTCAAGACGTAGAGAAAGTAAACATGACAACTCACCCACTTGAGTTCGAACTGTACTACTCTGTTTAATAGACAGAATGACATCACTTTCATGTTTTCATAAATATTAGGCTCGCCTCGCAGGCGGGCCTTTTTTCTATTCGAAATCCCCCCTCTGCGCGTTAGCATTACTAGACTTTCTTACCCTATTTAAGGTCTATCGTATGATTGCTGCGCGATGCATTTTTCCGACTATTGTTGGCCTATTCATCCTGGTTAGCAGCCCTATTTTGGCGACCGATATTTATCATTGGAAAGACGAGCAAGGAAACCTCCACTTTAGCGATTTTCCCGATAGTCAAAATGCGCAGATTCTATCGCTACCAGACGCTCCACCTCCGCCAAAAGTTCTCAACGAGGCCCCTGTGGATTGGACATCAAGCCCATACTTGGATCAGAACCAAGCAGAAACAAACGCAAAGCTCGCCCTAACGATTACTCGCCCACAGCATGATGCGACGCTACGAAATAATGCCGGCGACTTCTCGGTCAACGGTTTTCTCACGGGCTCTCTAACTGAAACACAAACCCTGCAGCTGCTGCTCGATGGCAAACCTTATGGCTCGCCACAAACCACTGCGAGTTGGCGTTTGACCAACATAGATCGCGGTACTCACACCTTAACCATTCAAGTGCAACAAAACGGCAAGGTAATTGCATCATCCGATACTATAACAGTGCATCTTCATCGTGCATCGGTGCAATAGTAGGCAGAGCCGCACTAACGCTTTTACTCTAGAATAAATTGCGCCATACTTAACTTAACAGATGCACCATTTTAGTGCAGCGAGCGAACCGAGCTCGTGCAATGCACCAATTTCGACCAGAGTAAGGATAGCGTGTGGCAAATTGTGAACTGACCGATGCAATACTCAATAATGTTGTGACCGCAACATTGATGCTCAACGAAGGACTGACGGTTCAATATGCCAACCCTGCTGCTGAACAGCTTTTCTCGCAAAGTGCTAAGCGATTGGTCAATTGCCACTTATCACAGTTCATTCAACACGCGTCACTGGATCTCGCCCTGCTGACTCAACCGCTGCAAAGTGGGCAAAGTATCACAGACAGCGACGTCACCTTTGTGGTGGATGGTAAGCCACTGCTACTTGAAGTGACCGTAAGCCCGCTATCGTGGAACAAAGAGCTGATGCTACTGGTTGAAATGCGAAAAATTGGCCAGCAAAAAAGACTGACACAAGAGCTGAATCAACACGCTCAACAACAAGCCGCTAAGCTGCTCGTCCGCGGGCTTGCCCACGAGATCAAGAATCCACTCGGTGGCTTGCGCGGCGCGGCTCAGTTGCTTTCAAAAATGCTGCCAGATCCGTCTCTCAATGAATACACCAACATTATTATCGAGCAGGCCGATAGGTTAAGAGCCCTTGTCGACCGCCTACTTGGCCCCCAAAAACCTGGCACCAAAAAACAAGAAAACCTCCATCTCATCTTAGAGAAGGTACGCCAGTTGGTGGAGCTAGAAGCCGGAACTGGACTCGCGATCGAACGCGATTACGATCCAAGCCTGCCCGCCATTTTAATGGACACAGACCAAATCGAGCAGGCGCTGCTGAATATCACCAGCAATGCGGCACAAATTCTCAAACACCAGAACAATGGCAAGATCACCATGCGTACCCGTACGGTGCATCAAGCCAATATTCATGGTCAGCGCCACAAGCTCGCGGCTCGTATAGAAATTATCGACAATGGACCCGGCATACCCGCCGAGCTTCAAGACACACTGTTTTACCCTATGGTCAGTGGTCGCGAAGGCGGTACCGGACTTGGCTTGTCCATTTCGCAAAACTTGATCGACCAACACAATGGAAAAATAGACGTAGAAAGTTGGCCCGGTCGTACCATTTTTACTATTTATCTGCCCATTTAAACGCCCTGAGAGGTTGTTGGATGAGCTTGCTGTAAGGAAGTTTGGCTATGAGTAAAGGATATGTATGGGTCGTCGATGACGACAGCTCGATACGATGGGTAATGGACAAAACCCTATCGTCGGCAAACATTAAATGTGAGACCTTCGCCGATGCAGAAAGCGTCTTAATGGCGTTGGAGCGAGAAACACCCGACGTATTAGTATCGGACATTCGCATGCCTGGGATTGATGGTATTGAACTGCTCAACCGCGTGCAAGAAAGCGCGCCAGAGCTACCTGTGATTATTATGACCGCTCACTCCGACTTAGATGCGGCAGTCAACGCCTATCAGAAAGGCGCGTTTGAGTACCTACCAAAACCCTTCGACATCGACGAAACACTCACCTTAGTTGAGCGTGCCATCACCCATAGCCAAGAGCAAAAAAGCGCCCTATCTAGCGAAGAAACCATCGCCGCTGAAGCGCCTGAAATTATCGGCGAAGCCCCAGCGATGCAAGAGGTGTTTCGCGCCATCGGTAGGCTCTCTCGTTCATCGATTTCGGTATTGATCAATGGTGAGTCTGGTACCGGTAAAGAGCTGGTAGCGCATGCATTGCATCGTCATAGCCCACGTTCCGCTAAGCCGTTTATCGCCCTCAACATGGCAGCGATCCCCAAAGATTTGATTGAGTCTGAGTTGTTCGGTCATGAGAAAGGCGCATTTACCGGGGCCAATAGTGTTCGACAAGGTCGCTTCGAGCAGGCCAATGGCGGCACGCTGTTTCTCGATGAGATCGGTGACATGCCACTCGACATTCAAACCCGCTTACTGCGCGTATTGGCCGACGGTCAGTTCTATCGTGTTGGTGGACACTCTGCGGTTAAAGTTGATGTGCGAATCGTCGCTGCTACGCACCAAAACTTAGAGAAGCTGGTGAATGACGGTGAGTTTCGTGAAGATTTGTTCCATCGCTTGAACGTCATCCGCATCCACATTCCGTCTCTGAGAGAGCGTAAGCAAGATATTGAAAAGCTCACGCTGCACTTCCTATCATTGGCGGCGGAAGAGCTGGGCGTAGAAACCAAATCACTCAATCCCGATACGGTCGAGATCCTCAACCAACTTGATTGGCCTGGTAACGTACGCCAGCTAGAAAACACGTGTCGCTGGCTAACCGTGATGGCGAGCGGCAGCGAAATCCTGCCCAGCGACTTACCCCCGGAGCTGCTCGATGAGCCTAAGCGTATGACCGAGATGAGTGGCGGAGATTGGCAGCAATTACTCTCTTCTTGGGCACAACAAGCGCTCGCGTCTGGTGAAACAGAGATCCTCAATCGCGCTCAGCCAGAGTTTGAACGCATTTTACTCGAGGCTGCACTGTCGCATACCAACGGCCATAAACAAGATGCCGCCAAAGTACTCGGCTGGGGTCGAAACACCCTAACCCGCAAACTTAAAGAGCTTTACTAGCGTAACCGGTGGCAGACAAAGGGCATTTTAGGCAAATAACGTTAGCAGCCATGTTAGTGTGTTGATTATTAACAAAATAGGTAGTTATTTGCCTCAATAGCCTAAACTTCCCACGGATTTAGCCGATAAAAAACAAAGCGCGATGCTTATAAGCGCGCTACTCGAATTCTGTTTTATCGGTTAAGTACCTTATCTCTATGCCTGGTTTGTTTACGCTCTCCCTCAAAAAAGCACTCATTGCGCCTTTTATCGTGGTGTTCTTGTGCTCGGTTGGCACTATTTTGTGGCTACAGAAGCAGCGTTACGATGACTTAGCGCTGGATGTGAGTGAAAAGCAGCTATCAAGTTTGACCACCAATGTCGTGCAAAGCCTTGATATCTACTTAGATAAGCCGATGACTGCGGTCAAAACGCTCGCTCACGCGATCGAGTACCATGAGCTGTACACGCCTAACGATGCAACCCAATTAGAAGCCTACCTACGCTCGAGCTTTGCGACTTTGCACCTGCACTCCCCGCAAATCGATCTTTTGGGATTTGGCGGTGAGCAGGGTGAGTTCTTGGCGATACGAGCGGCGGATCGCTCTGCACAGCCAGCACAATTCTCACTCATGGTGAAAGATGCTGGCACTGATGGCAATCTACTCATCTATGCCGATGAGTACCGAGATTCGGACATCTTGGGTCGTATCCCTGCGTATGATCCGCGCGAGCGCCCATGGTATTTGCCCATACGCCAGCAGCACCAGGCAGCATGGTCTGAGGTATACACTAATGCCGATGCGGCTCAGGAAGTCACTATTTCTGCCCTTGCGCCAGTGTTTCAGTCTGAATCGGGAAACAGACACCTCGTTGGCGTCGCTGCTATCGATGTCCAGATCGACACCTTCCGCCAGTTCTTAACAAGCCTGAATGTGACTCACCAAGCCAAAGTGTACGTCATAGATGCGAACCAAGCGCTAATTGCACAGAGTAATTCAGAGACCATTCTGGATAGCTCGGGACAGCGCCGTTTACTGACAAACAGTCACGACCCAATGATCCAACGCATCAGCCGCAGCATTGCCGGCCTCTCATCTCAACAGTCAATGCTACTGACACACCAAGGTGAACAGACGCAATACATCATGGTCAGTCACTATCAAACACACGACCAAATTGACTGGTACGTAGTGGTCGTCATCTCGGCAGCCGATCTCATGGGGGACATCTCCATAGTCAGTCAGCATACGTTATGGGTTAGCCTAGTGTTGGGGCTACTGGGTATGGGGCTAGGCATTTTTGTCCTCAACCGACTCACTGTTCCGCTGTCTGAAACCGCAAAGGCAGCCAAGCAGATTGCCAACGGCTCATGGGACTACCCGCTCGCTAAACGCAGTCAAATAACGGAAGTCTCACAGCTGCTGCACAGCTTTTCAGCGATGCGCTCACACCTGCAAGCTTCGTTTCACGCCCTGAGAGAGCAGTTGGTGCGCGATAACTTAACTAAGCTTTACAGCCGCCAAGGCTTTATCGAAACCTGCGATGCATTGAAAGCGCAGCAAAATGGCTGCGGTACCATGCTGTTAATTGGCATCAACCAATTTCGCGATATTAATGACAGCCTAGGTCACCATTATGGTGACGTGCTACTGACCATAGTCGCTGAGCGCCTTAAAGCGTGGGTATTGACTGAGAGCGGAGTTCTGGGGCGAGTGGGTGGCGACGAGTTTGCGATTTACTTACCCAACCTCAGCTCTCAAGAGAAGCTCTGTTATCAGCATCGATTGAAGCAAATATTCGCCGCACCTTTTGTGGTTGCAGGTGAGCCACTGAGTTTAAATATCTCGATGGGGGTCGCTTACGATTGCGACAATGCTGATACCTGCCTAAGAAACGCCGGTATTGCGCTGAGTCATGCTAAAACCGATAACAATCGTATCTCTGTTTACACTCCGGTGATGGCTGAGCAATCGAAGAATAAGACCCGCCTATTGACCTACATGCGACATGCGCTTGACCACGATTTGTACGAAGTCTATTTCCAACCTCTGGTCGACATTCGTACCGGCGCACCCTTTGGAGCCGAAGCGCTGCTCAGACTGCGCGACCAAAATGGTCAGTTTATCTCGCCTTTGAGCTTTATTCCGTTGGCCGAGAGCTCTGGTCTTATCAAAGCCATTGGCCAGCACATGGCGGCAGGGGCGATGCAAACGGTTAATCGGGCTATCTTACAAGGTAAGCTGCCTCCTCAGTTTCAACTGCACATTAATGTATCGGTACTGGAACTTGCTGACAAAGAGTACATTGAGCAGATGCAACACTTGCTCGAACAAACCGGATTCCCTGCTGAGCAACTGACGGTAGAAATTACTGAGTCACAGCTTGCCGACAACGACCCTATCATCCTGACTAATATGGCGAAAATTAAAGCGCTCGGCGTCAGTATCGCGATTGATGATTTCGGGACTGGTTATTCATCGTTGGCCTACTTGCACAAGCTGCCGTTCGACAGCATTAAGATCGACAAAGCATTTATCGATAGATTAACGCAAGACAACGTCGATGACAGCGTAGTGGCCGCCATCACCAAACTGTCACGAAGCTTTGGCTTTAGTTTGCTAGCTGAAGGGGTTGAGACACCGATGCAAGCGGAGCTTATTCGCATGTTAGGCTGTCATCATGCACAAGGTTACTTGTTTAGCCCACCCCTACCACTTGAGCAATGGCCCTCATTACAGTGGCAGCAAGAACCCTCCCTCGAGCCTACGCCATAACGCGCACAAAAAAGTCCGCTACCATTGAGCGGACTTTTTTATCGACGTTATCGACAATGCTTAACGTTTAAATCACTCGTGAGAATTGCTGCTGACGAGCACGTTGGCGCAAGTATTTATCGAAGCTCATACAAATATTACGGATCAGCAGGCGGCCACGCAGCGTTACATCAATAGTGCGCTCCGAGACACTGACTAATTCATCGTCGATGAACGTTTGCAATAACTTCATATCCTCAGCAAAGTACTGATTGAAGTCGACCGCAAAAGTTTGCTCAATAAACGTCTTGTCCAAGCTGAAGTTACAGATCAATTGCTTAATCACCTCGCGGCGGATCAAATCATCTTTATCCAGCACAACCCCTTTCCACAAGGCGTGGCGCGACTCATTGACCTGAGCATAATACTTCTTCAGCTCTTTTTGGTTTTGCGCGTAGCTGTCACCAATCATAGAAATCGCCGACACGCCAAAACCGACTAAGTCACAATCACCCTGCGTGGTGTAGCCTTGGAAATTACGATGCAATTCCCCGGCTCGCTGCGCTACCGCCAGTTCGTCCTCAGGCAGTGCAAAGTGGTCCATACCGATAAACTGATAGCCAGCGCCCGTTAACGTCGCGATGGTATCTTGCAAAATGGCCATTTTCTCTTCCGCTTGCGGGAGATCTTCATCTTTGATTTTGCGCTGCGCGGCAAACAAGTTTGGCATGTGAGCGTAGTTAAACACCGACAAACGGCCAGGACGCATGGTCAGCACTTGCTCGAGCGTTTTAGCAAAGCGAGCTTGCGTCTGTTTTGGCAAACCGTAAATCAAATCTAGGTTGGTTGAGCGGAAACCAAGCTCTTTGGCACGCTTGGCCATCGCAAAGATAAATTCTTCATCTTGCTCACGGTTAACCAGCGTTTGCACCTCTTTGTTGAAGTCCTGAACGCCGATACTTAAGCGGTTAAAGCCTTCTTCACGAAGGTGGTCGAGCATATCCAGTTCAATTTCACGAGGATCCACTTCAATGCTGATTTCTGCCGTCTCTTCAAAGCAGAACTCACCACGTAGTATCGCCATCAAACGACTGATTTGGCTCTTAGACAAAAACGTTGGAGTACCGCCGCCAAAGTGCAGCTGTGTTACCTTGCGCTCTTGAAGCAAAGTCGCGCGCTGACGAATTTCATGCTCCAGAACATCTAAATACTCATCAGCCTTATGAGAATGACGAGTGATAACTTTATTACAACCACAGTAGTAACAAAGCTTGTGGCAGAATGGGATATGCACATACAGTGACAATGGGCGTTCTGGGTATTGGCTGCATGCCATATCGAAATCAGAAATGGTATACGCTTCATGAAACTCAACCGCCGTCGGATAAGAGGTGTAGCGTGGTCCCGAGTAGTTATACTTATCGAGAATTGCTTGATCCCAGACGATTTGCTGTTGAGTGTCGGATTGATTTTGAGACATGGTTATACTTCCAATAAACGCGGTGCTGTCACCCTACGCCTTCCAACCCGAACTTGAGTCAGTGACGCTTTAGATAAGGCGCTATTTTGCCACACTCGTAAACCACATAGCGACTGTCGGCGTTTCAATCGCTATGGTTTATGGCGAGCAATCGCCAATTTTGCTAGGGCGATCACTCGCTCTAGCAAATACCCTTAGCCCACCAGCTTAATATCAATTTGATCGTTAAGCGGCTTTACAGTGCGTTGCAGCACTTTCATCTCTTCAATGATACTGTCATTGAGGCGCGCTTCAGCTTTTTGCCTAGCTAAATTGTCGCGCATGCGCTGCTGCTTTTCCATTGCTTGCCTTGCTTCACCACGCGGCATGCCTTTGACTACATGATAAAGCTCAGCGGTCGCAGGAAAGTCCTTATCGAAGTCGACACGCTCTTCACCTTGAACATAGTCCATGATGTTATACAGACGAATCGCTGCTTCCGATAAATCGCACTGCCCCTGGATCGTTGCTAAGCAAATGGTATCTACACTTTCAAAAATGTTGGCATTACGCTTTTTAATCGCGAGATCACGATGCTGCTGTTGCAACTCCTTTTGCTTTTTAAGTTGCAGTAGCAAATACCCAGCGTAACCTGCCAAACCCACAATAATGAGCGTGCCAACAATGGCTAACAGAGTAACGGTATTCATCTACTTTACCTCTCATTATCCTTTGAACTGATCCATATCGACATCTTCGAACTGAGACAGAAGATCGTCATCGCTGCTCGCTTTCTTGCTTGGTGCAGACACTGGCTCTTCGAACATTTCTTCTTCGTCGTATTCAGGTTCCATCAGACCTAGTTGGTTCATCAGCTTCTCAATGCGATCCAGCTTCTCATCAACGTATTTCTGTAGACCTGCACCTAGATTCTCACCACTTTCGATACGATCCAGCAACACGTTAAGTTGTGCATCATTCTCTAGCATCTCTAGCTCTTGCTCAGCAGAAAGACGACGCTCAACCTTAGTTGGCTTTTTCTTCGGCTCAACAATCAGTGGGATCTTTTTCTTGCTGCCAAGACGCGGATCCAATTTCGCAGAACCTGTGCCTTGCTTCACTTCTTTGCCTTCAGAGTGGCGGCTGCCCGACTTCTGGCCTTTACGTTTCTTCAAACGCTTGCGAAGACGTCCATCAACGTCTGCTTGTGAACGGTTACGTGTAACCGCTACTACCGGCTCTGGATTCGAACCCGGTTTTCTTGATTTTTTCTTACGACTCATTACGTAAGCTTCCTCAGTAAAATGACATCATTACCAATGAATTCAATATCCAGCCCGTCTCGCTTTGCGAGGTACAAGAACGTGGCTCGACTAAAGAAAACAACATGCGTCTGGTCATTTTTGTAGTGCCATTTAGCAAATGCGTCTACATCTATCACCAGTTTTGTCATTAAGCCTAACCATCCTCCAGGCTTAATGAGCGATAACCATTGTTGCCAAACTTGGTTTGGCTCATACAAGTGCTCGATCACCTCTGTCGCGGTCACTACGTCATAACTAGTATCGAGTACGGATTTATCCGGATAATAGTACAGATCGTACAGCGCCATGTCATGGCCTTGCTCGGTGAGCATCAGTGACAGAGTCGGACCAGGACCACATCCAAAGTCTAGTCCTTTTGAACCGGGTGCAATTCGCTGCAAAATTGGGTCAGCCAATCGAGACAAAAAGCGGCGGTACCCTTGGTCTTGGGGATCGTTATTATGGAGGTCATAGTGCGCCTTTTCACTCACCGCATCTAGACGTTGTTCTCTTGGCACAAACACCAGCTCACAACGCTCGCACTGCAAGTAATCACGCTTTTTATCACTATGATAATGGTGGACGGATTGTCCCGAACACAGTGGGCAAGCTTCCACAATTCCTCTCCTTCACGATACCCTGATCAATACAAGGGTGCGAAACATACCAGAAAGTGAGCACTGTGGGGAGTAGAGATGGGTATTTTTTCTACAATTTAGTCAATTTAATCGCGGAAAATCGGCGGACGACCAAGGATGACCGCACCGCCACGAGACATTACATCCAATCTGTGTTGCGAATAATGCCCACTGCAATGCCTTCAATCGCAAGGTGTTGCGCGGTCAAATCCACTTCAATTGGTGAAAAATCTTCATTTTCGGCATGCAGCAATACTGTTGCCCCTTTGCGCTCTAAACGCTTCACGGTGACGTCTTCGTCTACACGTGCGACAACCACTTGTCCGTCACGAACGTCCTGAGTTTTATGCACCGCCAGTAAATCGCCATCCATGATACCGATGTCTTTCATACTCTCGCCGTTAACGCGAAGTAAGAAATCCGCTTGCGGCTTAAACATACCAGGGTCGACCTGGTAGTGCGCTTCAACGTGCTCTTGCGCCAAAATCGGCTCACCCGCTGCAACTTGACCGATAAGAGGCAGACCTTGATCTTCGTTGGCTGGCTCTTGCTCAAGTAAAATACGGATGCCGCGTGAAGCGCCAGGAATAATTTCAATCGCTTTTTTACGAGCGAGAGCTTTTAGGTGTTCTTCGGCCGCATTCGCTGAACGGAACCCAAGTTCCTTGGCGATTTCGGCACGCGTAGGTGGCATACCTACATCGTCTATTTTGGCTTTGATTAGATCAAAGACCTGCTGTTGTCGGGGCGTTAGCGGCTTCATACATCACCTGTCTGTTTATACAGTTAACTGTGAGTATATCCAGTAATGGGGCAATTGCAACGATAATTGGTTGTTTTTTTAGCAAGTTGACACCATAACTAATCACAGTGGTGTGGTGAATCTTAAATCGACGGCTTGGTGCTTTTTTTAATAAAAGGTAAGACCAGTTTCTGGTATGCTTGGCGCGCGCTAAATTTAATGTCTAGGATTTATCTGTAACATGGTAATGCCATGATTACTCCTCGACATTGTTTCTTTGAACAAAATGAGGCTGTGAACCTTTATGTCTTCAGGACAATCACTGTTCCGTTCCTTTATAAAACTGCCCATGTCGGTGCTAGTAAAAGGGACGGCGATTCCATCTAACCCCATCGAAGACCACAACATCGATATTTCGAAACCTGTGGTGTACGCACTTCCATTCAGCTCAAACGTTGATTTGCTGACCCTACAAAAGCAAGCCATTGCAGTTGGGCTACCAGATCCACTCGAGCCAATCGTGCTCAATGGCGAAGAACGTAATCGCTTTGTGTTCATAGCATCCAGGCCAACTCTTATTAATAGCGACCAGCATGTCCCTAGTGAGTCGATTGCTCTGTTCTCTGATTTGCTCAAAGAGCACGAGAAAGATCCTACTCTCGACGTACAAGTGATCCCAACCACCGTGTTGTGGGGACGCAAACCGGGCAAAGAAGAGACACCAAAACCTTATTTGCAGCCAATGAACGGCCTGCAGAAAACTCAGGCCGTGTTTGCCTCAGGACGCGACTGTATGGTGCGCTTTAGCCCAGTGGTCTCGCTGCGCTATATGGCTGACTCACACGGCACCGATGAATCCATCGCCCATAAACTGGCACGTGTGGCTCGTATTCACTTCTCTCGCCAGAAACTAGCGGCGTCAGGTCCAAACCTGCCTAACCGCCAAGTGTTATTCCACCGTCTGTTGAACTCACAAGTGATTGAGCAAGCGATTAAAGATCACGCTCAGAGCAACAACGTGCCAGAAGAGAAAGCGCGCAAAGAAGCACAGCAAATCATGGATGAGATCGCCGCCGATTTCTCCTACAAGCTGGTAAAAAGTGGTGAGCATGTCCTCACTTGGCTTTGGAACAAGCTATACCAAGGTATCAACGTCAGTAACGCCTCTACCGTGCGACGCCTTGCGCAAGACGGCCATGAGATCGTCTACGTGCCATGTCACCGCAGCCATATGGATTATCTGCTGCTGTCCTACGTGCTCTACAACGAAGGCATGGTGCCACCGCATATTGCCGCAGGCATTAACCTCAACTTCTTCCCGGCAGGACCTATTTTCCGCCGTGGTGGTGCATTCTTTATTCGCCGTAGCTTTAAAGGCAATAAGCTGTATTCGACGATTTTCCGCGAGTATCTCGCCGAGCTGTTCGCAAAAGGCTACTCAGTCGAGTACTTCAGTGAAGGTGGTCGCTCACGTACCGGTCGCTTATTGCAAGCCAAAACCGGCATGCTGGCGATGACCATCCAAGCCATGCTACGTGGTTTGAACCGTCCAGTAACGTTAGTGCCGGTTTACATTGGCTACGAACACGTAATGGAAGTCAGCACTTACGCAAAAGAGCTGCGTGGTAAGCGCAAAGAAAAAGAGAACGCCGGTCAGGTACTGAAAACGCTGCGTAAGTTGCGTAACTTCGGCCAAGGCTACGTCAACTTTGGTGAACCGATCCAAATCAATCAGTACCTAAACGAGGCAGCGCCGAATTGGACGCAAGACATTGACCCAATGGGCACCAGTAAACCTCAGTGGTTGGCACCTGCGGTGAATGAATTAGCGACGAAGATGATGACCAACATCAATGACGCTGCGGCGGCCAACGCACTGACGCTATGTGCTACTGCGCTGTTGGCCTCACGTCAACGCGCGTTATCTCGTGATAGCTTAGTTAATCAGATTGACTGCTACCTGTCTCTGCTCAAGCAAGTGCCCTATTCTCAGACCTGTACGCTACCAAGCGCGTCTGCCGAGGAGTTGGTGGCACACGCAGAGTCACTGGATAAGTTTGTGATTGAATCAGACACCTTGGGCGACATCATCTCGCTTGACCGTCACCAGTCGATCTTGATGACCTACTATCGCAACAACATTATTCATCTGTTCGCGCTGCCTTCACTGATTGCACAAATGCTGATCCGCCAGCACAAATTATCGCTAGAGCAAATCCAATACAATGTTCGTAAGCTGTATCCTTTCTTGAAAAAAGAGCTGTTTTTGAGTATTGAAGAAAGCGAGCTGGAATCAGTGGTCAATAGCATTGTCAGTGAGTTAACTCGACAAGAGTTAGTACTGGTGGAACAAGGCGTGGTATCGATGAACCAATCGAATACTCAAACGCTGATGCTACTGGGTCGTACCATCTCAGAAACCTTGCAGCGCTATGCGATTTCTCTGAACTTGCTGGCCTACTACCCTGAACTCGGTAAGCGCGACCTGGAGAAAAAGAGCCAAGATATTGCCCAGCGTCTTGGCCGCCTGCACAGCATTAACGCTCCAGAGTTCTTCGACAAAGGGGTATTCGCGTCCCTGTTTAGTACTCTGAAAGAGCAAGGTTATCTTGATAGCGATGGCAATTGCGACATCGCCGCTACCGAGAACTTGGCAAACCTATTGTACGGTCTACTTTACCCTGAAGTACGCTTAACCATTCAAGAAAGTGTGCATCAAAGCGAACCCGATCAAGATGACGTAAGCGAGCCAGAAACCGCTTAGCACGCCAATCTGTGATGAAAAAAGGGCGCGGTCACTGTGGTGACCGCGCCCTTTTTTATTGTCTCTGGCGACCATTGCAAACACTACTGCAGCAAAAACGCGCTCAGTAAACCGATGGTGACCACCATGCCTACATAGTTATTGTTGAGAAAGGCTTGGAAGCAAAGTGGGCGCTCACGATGACGGATCAGCCACTGCTGATAAACAAACAACGCACTCACCGCCAGCAGGCTCCAATAAAAGCTAGTACCCAGTTGATAGGCATAGCCAAGGGCCATAAGCATCAGCAACGTCGTCAATTGCAGCACCCCGATGATCAGCTTGTCTCGTTTCCCGAACAATATCGCGGTCGATTTGATGCCAATTTGCAGATCATCTTCTCGGTCAACCATGGCGTATTGGGTGTCATAAGCAATCGTCCACAGCGCATTAATGACAAACAAGAACCACACCACCGGGGGCAATGTGTTCGCTTGAGCGGCAAACGCCATCGGAATCGACCAGCTAAACGCCAAACCCAAAAATAATTGCGGCAGATGAGTATAACGCTTCATAAACGGGTAAATGAACGCGAGAAAGACACCGACAAACGACAGCTGGATCGTCAGCGTATTCATGGTCAGAACCAAAATAAACGATGCGAGGGCCAAGAAGACAAACAGGCCGAGAGCTTCTTTGGACGAGACCATCCCAGAAGGCAGTGGCCTGCCCTTGGTGCGTTCAACATGACCATCGACTTTTCGATCGGCGAAGTCATTGATCACGCAGCCGGCGCTGCGCATCATTACAACCCCAAGGGTAAACACCACCAATACCAACAGGTCCGGCACCCCTTCGGCAGCAATAATCAGTGCCCACAATGTCGGCCACAAAAGCAGCAACGAGCCAATGGGCTTGTCCATGCGCATTAATTGCCAATAGGCTTTCGCCTTGGTTGAGGTCATTGACCACTCTCCTGTTGATAGATCGGCGACTGAGGCAAAAATAGCTCAGCCACCAAAATCGGGTGCCCTTTTACCCATAGCCTTGAGCGGCGTGCAAATAAGTCCCCACTTGGGGTGGAAATTTGCGCGACTTGCAGCGCATCACGTTTAGTGTCGGCGCTCGAAAAGACCGTCACCCCAATCGGCACAGTGCCCTGTTGGGAAATATCATATTGACTACGATCCATCGACTCGAGCGACATTAACGTGCGGCCAATCACCCAAGGTGAATCGTCCCCAGAGAGCACCACTTCTCGCAGCCAGCACGCCTCATGATCGAGCAGTTCGATTTCATCGTGTAGCATGTCCTGCAAGGGACAAGCCTCACTGCGCACCACCTCAACCGAGAAATGGTCACAATGCTTAGCTAACTTGTGAGAAAGTGAACCCTGCTCCATAAGCCATTGCAGCGCATGGCGATTAAGATGAGGAAACTCGTCGGGGGATCGCCATTGAGCTTGGCGTAATATTTTCAGATAGTCGAAAGCTGAATCATTCATTTTTGCTATTCAATAACACGCGCTAAGCGCGTACAATCATTATTCATCTCGATGGCGTATTGTACCATCGATAGAGCACATTCACTCCAGCGATATTACGTCATTGTAACAAAATTAGGCTCATGGAATATCGGCTAAATCGAGTTTGAAAGAGAGAAATATGCGTAAACGTTACCTGACCCAGTTTTTCCTGATCATGGGCTTGACTGCTGCCATGCCCGCACTGTCGTCGCAAGAGTCGGTCCCAAACCTCGCTTATTTCACTTTAGAACCTGAACTGACGACCAACTTTTACACCAAAGGTAAGCGTCTGGGCTACGTCCAAGTCCGCATTGATGTCATGGTCGCCGATGTGAATGACTTGGCGGTGATCGAACACCACCAGCCACTAATCCGTGATGCGGTGGTCGAGCTGCTTGGCAAACAAAACGCCGATGTGATTAAGTCACTCGCTGGAAGAGAAGAAATTCGCCAAGCTTTAGTAAGTAATCTCAATAACTTACTGTTGGCGGAAACAGGCAAAGCCGTCATTGCCGATCTGCTGTTTACCAAATACCTCTATCAATAACCACTCAGCGTGCGAACACGCTGAGCGCTATTGCGTTTAGCGCTTAAGACGTTGGCTATCAATCAGCCCTAGCACCACACCCACAGCGAGTCCAGTTAAGTGCGCCATATTGGCGATCGCCATAAACGGCTGCACGAAGCCGAGCACCAGCCACACCAGCATAAATCCGACAATCGGTTTTTGGATTTCAAGCCCAAGCTCAGGTCGCTTAATGGTTAGCATCCATAAGTAACCCACTAAGGCATAAACCACCCCAGATAGGCCGCCAAAGTTAGCGCCTTCAACCCAATATTGCCCAGTACCGGACACCGCAGCCGACAGCAAAAAGATTTCCAGTAATTTTTTAGCTCCGAGACGCTGCTCGATATCACCACCAAGTTGCCACCACCAAAGCAAGTTGAAGATGATGTGCATGGCGGAAAAATGCAGCAGCGCGTGACTAAACCAACGCCAGATTTGCCATTGCTGACCTTCAAAAGCGGGAAAGTGCAGCGCCGAGAAAATCGCATTACCCATGCCAAGTTGCTGCAACACAAAGATAACCGAGCAGATCACCATGACAGCTAACGTCACTGCACCAGCCTTAGCTTTAATCATCGACATGAAACTTGGGGTTTGATAACGAAACGAATTGTGTCGCGTCTCAGCCATTTCCCAAGATGAAGCCTGGTATTTAGCATCATGCGGATTGTCGAGAAAATGCTTGAGCTCAACTTCGGCTTCGAGCTGATCTTCACTGTTCATCAACCACAACGCAAACTGACCCTCACCCTCAGGCATCATCTGCACATCAATGCGTCTTGATGCCATATAGTCAATAAACGCCTGCCCCATTCGCGGGTTTTGAAGGGTGATAAGTCTAACCATGTTTGTTCTCTCTATGTGTGACTCTCAGTTGGCAATGCGGCGCGATGCCAGGCCTCAAACCCACCATCAATACTATAAACCTGCTCAAAGCCTTGGTTAATTAAATACTGGGCGGCACCTTGGCTGCTGATACCGTGGTAGCACATGACCAGTACTGGCGCTTCAAACTCAACCTGCTGCATAAAATCTACAATACTGTCATTGGTCAGGTGAAAAGCGTTAACGGCATGTGCAACGGAGTAACTTTGCGGATCACGAATATCCACCAGCCTAGCGTCTTCATTGCTCTGTAATAACTGATGTGCCGCTTGCACATCGATATGTTGAAACTGCTCCATAGAGTTTAATCCTTTACTTTCGTCACACATGGTGCCACATCAAAGTTAAGCGTATTCCATGCGTTTTTGTCATGATTTTATTGGCTTCGATAATAGCACTATTCAGTGCTAACAAAGTACCGACACCTTTTGGGGTTATCCACTTCAGTCTATATTTTCACCATCTGTGAGTAACTCTGTGGATTGCGTTGATAAAGTGGTTTTGGATCTTTTGATCCACTATATCTGGGTATGATCTTGATCTAACTGTGGGTAAGGCAAAAGGTATCCCCAAGGCCAAAAGCCGCTAAAAGCGCCATTTGTCGCTGCTTTCTGACAGTTGGCAAATAATTTTGTCACAGACTTATCCACAAGGCATGGCAACAAAATCCAGATCAAGGATCGACACTCTGATTCGACTCAGATCACCGTGTCGATCACCAACCCAGATTGGCAACAACCCGCGCGCAGTGAGCGGACAGCAACAATAAAAAAGGCCGAAGTCTATGACTTCGGCCTTTCGTATGAATCCGTTTTTTCGCTTGTCTGCGATTAGAACTCGCCAACCGCGGCTTTAAGCTTCTTCATTGCGTTCTTTTCTAGCTGACGAATACGCTCGGCTGAGACGCCGTAGTTATCGGCTAAGTCTTGCAACGTCGATTTATTGTCATCAAGCCAGCGAGAACGAACAATATGCTGACTACGCTCATCGAGTGTCGCCAGTGCGTGACCTAAACGGTTATTAGTGTGCGCTTCCCAGTTTTGCGCTTCATAATCTTCTGCAAGATCAGAACTCTTATCTTCAAGGTATAGCGCTGGAGCCGTATATGTGGTGCCCGCTTCATCGTCATCACTAGGCATTTCAAATGTGGCATCTTGCGCAGCCAAGCGTGATTCCATCTCACGAACTTCTGCAGGCTCGACACCAAGCTCTTTCGCTACCGTTTCCACTTCACCGTTGTTAAACCAGCCAAGACGCTTTTTCGACTTACGCAGGTTAAAGAACAATTTTCGTTGTGCTTTGGTGGTGGCAATTTTAACGATACGCCAGTTACGCAATACGTACTCGTGAATTTCCGCCTTGATCCAGTGAACAGCGAACGATACCAGTCTTACCCCTACTTCTGGGTTAAAACGTTTTACCGCTTTCATCAGACCAATGTTGCCCTCTTGGACCAGATCCGCCATAGGTAGGCCGTAACCTGAATAACCACGAGCAACGTGAACAACGAAGCGAAGGTGTGACAAGATCAGCCCTTTCGCTGCATCAATCTCACCGTCGTAATGCAATCTTTCTGCTAGTTCACGCTCCTCATCAGCGGTCAGCATTGGGTAGCTGTTCACTGAGCGGATATAGCCGTCTAGGCTATCTTGTGTGACTAAAGCCATTGGATACGCTTGGTTTGCCATTCACGTCCTCATCTATCTCGAGTAGGGTTAACACCTTCTTAACCTGACAATACTGAACCTAATTGGCAGCAGATTCAAGAAGGGGTTAGTAATTATGCATAATCAATAGGTCTAAACAAGTGTATTTACCGATTAAATTTTACTCATTAATAGGTAAACCTTCAGTTAATGAGACACAAATCTCACTATGTCGTTGAATCCCAGTATGATTATGCTGGAACCGCTGGTCATGCCTTGTTACCGATTATTTGGACCACCATCCGCTAAACCGGTTCAATTTCTTTAAGATGGCGCTTAGCTGAAATTCTCGCCGCTCCAGTACCCAAGAATAGACCAAGCATCAAGATAAGAAGCGTCTCGTCCCAGCCAAGCCCCAACAAGCGGAAATCACTGTCGTACATCTTCGCCAATTCGGTCACCGTACTGTTGATAATAACGGTAAGCAAAGCCGTCAGCAGCCAAGCCACTATCGCTCCAATCAGGCCAAACCACATTCCAGAATACAGATACGGCCTTAAGATGTAGGCATCGGTCGCACCGATAAGCTTCATGGTTTGAATCGCCTCTTTATTGGCCAGCACATTAAAGCGCAATGTATTTCCAACAATCAGAAAGACAGACACCAACATCAGCACCGACAGACTCACCACTAAGGTCGAGGCTAAATTCTTAATCGCATCAAATCGGCCTAGCCAGTCTTCATCACGACGCACATCGGTAATGTCACCTCGAGTGCGCAGTTTCGAGACCAACTCTCGGTCAGTCTCTACGCTTGCATCACTAGGAATGATCACTAATACGCCGGGCAACGCATAACCATCAAGGAGGCTTAATGCTTGATCAAGGCCGGAATGTTCACTCAAATCAGCCAGACCTTGCTGCGGCGTGATGTACTCCACCTTGCTGACCGTATCCCAGCTTTCGATGTCATCTTTGAGCACTAGCACTCTGGCATCGGCGACACCGACATCAATGAACGCTGTAATTTGCGACTGACTGGCCACATTGGAGGTCACGGCGGCGACGTTCTTACCCAGCAAGTACAAACAAGCGGGCATGGTCAACGCCATGGAGATCACTGCCAGAGTTAAGATATTGCCAAGCGGGCGCTGCCACATTTCGATAAGCGAGTTTTTCGCCTGTCGCCAATGAACGGTAAAGAAGCCATCGGATTTCAGGCGCTGTTTCACTGGTTTCTGTTTGCGTTTAAACACCATCGCTCACCTCACTCAAAAAGCCTTGGTTAAGCTCGAGGTAACGATACTGAGGTCGTGAGCGCACCAAATTAATGTCGTGCGTAGCCAGCAAGATAGACACACCAGCTCGGTTAAACTCTTCAAACAGCTTAAGCACTTTATTCGACAGCTCTGGGTCAAGGTTACCCGTTGGCTCATCGGCAAGCAGCATAGTTGGACGGTTCACCACAGCACGAGCAATGCCAACTCGTTGCTGTTCACCACCCGAGAGCTGGCTCGGCAAACACTTCATCTTGTCTAACAGTCCGGTTTTATCCAGCGCCGCAGACACCCGGCGTTTGATTTCATTTTCTGAAATAGACTCAATACGCATGGGCAGTGCCACGTTATCAAACACGGTGCGATCCATCAGCAATCGGTGATCTTGGAACACGATACCTATGTTACGGCGCAGGAAAGGAATGTCCTTGGCTGGCAGTCGACTAATGTCGTAGTCGTTAAACAGAATACGACCATCGGTTGGTCGCTCAATGGCGCAGATAAGTTTTAGTAAGGTACTTTTACCGGCCCCTGAGTGGCCGCCCAAAAACGCCATTTCACCGCGTTTGAGGTGGAAGTCGACTTTTTGCAGTGCTTGTCGTCCTCCACGATAGGCTTTACTCACTTGTTCAAATTTGATCACCGAATCATTCCTCTGATCTGGACATCCTAGGTCAGAAAAGGGATGCCATGCATCCCCTTCAATTACTCTTCTCGACTAAACAGTGCGTCGATAAAATCTTGCGTCTCGAACGGCCTTAAGTCATCAATCCCTTCACCAACACCAATATAGCGGATAGGAATTTGGAACTGATCAGCCAAGGCGAAAATCACCCCGCCTTTAGCGGTACCATCGAGTTTGGTGAGCGTAATACCGGTGAGCGGTGCGACATCACTAAAGAGTTTCGCTTGGCTAATGGCATTTTGGCCAGTGCCCGCATCCAGTGTCAGCATGATTTCATGCGGTGCAGAGTCATCAATCTTCTTCATCACACGCACGATTTTACGCAGCTCTTCCATCAGGTTAGCTTTGTTTTGCAAGCGGCCTGCGGTATCCGCAATCACCACATCCACTCCACGCGCTTTCGCCGCTTCAATGGCATCGTAGATAACAGACGCACTATCCGCGCCAGTATGCTGAGCAATCACCGGAACGTCGTTACGCTCGCCCCAAACCTGAAGCTGTTCTACCGCTGCCGCGCGGAACGTATCGCCCGCCGCTAACATGACTTTCTTGCCTTCAGCCTGGAATTGCTTCGCCAGCTTACCAATGGTGGTGGTCTTACCCACACCGTTAACACCGACCATAAGGATCACGAATGGTGTTTTGCTCGTGTCCACTTCCAGCGGTTTTTCAACTTGCACCAAGATCTCGGCCATCTCTTCTTTAAGAAGACCGTATAACGCTTCACCATCTTTTAAATCGGCACGAGACGCTTTTTCTGTAAGGTTATCAATAATTTTTACCGTGGTGTTCATGCCCACGTCAGCAATTAATAGTTGCTCTTCGAGCTCTTCAAACAGCTCATCGTCAATTTCTTTGCCTTTAAACAAGCCAAAGAAACCGGCACCGATGTTCGCTTTGGTGCGGCTTAAGCTGCGTTTTAAGCGCGCAAAGAACCTTTCGGTCGGCTTCTCTTGCTCTTGAGCTCGAGCGGCTACCGGAGCTTCTGCTTCTGCTTCTGCTTCTGCTTCTGCTTCTGCTTTTTCAGTATCTTGCGTTTCATCCTCAGCTACCACCTCTTGGTCCGCTGATTCTAGAGCCGTTGGCTCTTCTTGCTGCTGGGGCGTCTCTTCAACACTGGCTTCAACCTTGTCAGTTTGTGGTTGCTGCTCATCACCTGATTCCGCTGATGGCTGCTCTGATTCGGTCTGTGCAGACGTGTCTTGCTGTTTTTGCTCTGTTTGCTCTTCGTCGCCAAAACCAAGCCAAGAGAGGAGTCCGCGCTTTTTCTTTTCTGTCATCTGAAACTATCCTGAATACTGTCTTTTCAAATGTCTTAAATTCGTCGTTGCCAAGACGCTACTGTTTCACGTCTGGCGCTGCAAAAATAATTGTGACAAAGCAGTGAAAACTTTTCTCAGAGATTGGTACACTTCGTCACTTATCAATTTAAGCTCTTTAATGAGCCCGTTATAGTATCACTTTATTGGCGGTCAAAAAATCTATGGTTAGACGTCGCAAGCAAACTCCATCACAAAAACCATCGAGCCAGATGGGCAGTGTTCGCATCATCAGCGGACTTTGGCGCGGTCGTAAGCTCCCTGTGCACGATGCAGAAGGGCTCAGACCCACCACCGATCGCGTCAAAGAGACGGTATTTAACTGGCTCGCTCAAGATGTCCCCCATGCCAAAGTGTTAGATCTGTTCGCAGGCTCTGGCGGTCTGGGGTTTGAAGCCGCGTCGAGACAAGCCGAACAGGTCACTATGATCGAGCTTAATGACAAAGCCTACAAGCAAATTGTCAGTAATATCGCACTGGTCAAAGCAGACAACATCCAAGCCCATCATGGTGATGCACTGAGCTTCTTATCTCAAGCTGGGCAACCACAGGATTTGGTGTTTATCGATCCCCCTTTTCGCAAAGGGCTGCTACCGGATGTCATCGAGCGTCTAGAGAGCAATGGCTGGCTCGCTAACAATGCGTTAATCTATATTGAAACGGAAAAAGAACTGCAGCTTGACGCTATCCCAGAGCACTGGGATCTCCTAAAAGAAAAGACAGCGGGTCAGGTTAGCTACCGATTATTTGAGAGGGAATCACAATGAAAGCGCTATTAATGCTGGCAAAAATCGCCTTTGGGTTTGTTTGGTTTGTGTTGATTTTGAACATCTTCCACCCGTTCCCAGGCAAAGGCGCTATCGCGCTGTACATCATGACCGCATTCCTATTTATGATGCACGGTATTCAGATGGCAATTTTCATTGGTGCTTTTGGCGATAAGCTCAAGCTCGGCACTTGGGAAAAGTACTCCATACTGGCGTTTGGTATCTTCGCCCTACTGGATATCCGCCAAAAGTACATGATGGGAACGGCGCCTGAGCAGGATGACGAAAGCCAGGAGCAAAAATAGCCCCTTCTCCAACAAGCTATAAAAAAGAGCCGCGAATGCGGCTCTTTTTTGTTATTTTCGTGTCACGATTAACCCATGTAGCTTTTCACGCCGTTTAGGAACATTTGGGTGGAAATCATCACCAGCAATAAGCCCATCAAACGTTCGACCGCTTTCAGGCCTCTTTCTCCCAGCAATTTATGGAAGAAGTTGTAGAACATTAAAATAAAGAAGGTCGCGCCCCAAGCAATCAACACTGCCGCAGAAAGCTCCACTAAGCTATCTGGATTTTGCGTAGACAGAAGTAGTACGGACGCAATCACAGAAGGCCCAGCTATCATTGGGATCGCCATCGGCACAATGAATGGCTCTTCACCTGCCGCTAGCCCCGTCACACTGCCCGCTTGTGGAAAAATCATCCTGATCGCAATGATAAATAAGATGATACCGCCAGAAATACTCAGAGTTTCCGGCTCAACATGTAAGAAGCTAAGTATGCTTTTGCCTGCAAAAAGGAACAGCAGCAAAATGAGCAAAGCAAAACACAGCTCGCGTACCAGTATCTTGCGACGACGCTCTGGATCGATATGTTTCAGTATCGAAAGTATGATGGGAAGGTTGCCGAGCGGATCCATGATAAGGAATAGCATGGTCGCCGCTGAAAGAATATCCATGAATTACAGCCTGCTAACGAAAATTTTCAGGGAGTATAGCAGGCTATTTATCGTTTAGTGAGAACAGACGCGCTCGATATTTAAGCTCCACAGCCCATCATTCTCAATTACTTTCTGTTTATCGATAAAGAAAGCCAATAGAGAATCAAGATCAAAGCCATCGCGGCTACAAGTACGGAACGTAGCATTGGCGCCAAACTGTTCAACAACGGTTTGCTCAAGTTGCGCACGGCTCATCGGCTGCTCACGCAGTAGATTAAGTACCTTGTGAGCATGGATATCAGATGCGGTCATGGTGGATTACCTCACTTATTGTTCAGAGACGCATGGTAATCAATATTCATCGCTACCGAGATGATCTATCGCAAATGAACCTACGACATTAATGCGTCGCGATGGGTAATGACGAAGCCACCAACATACTTTGTGCCAAGTAATAACTGCCAGATACGGCATAGCGCGCGCGTCGAGATTGAAAATGGTACTGTTCGAGTGCCAACAGCAGTGCAGATAACATCAAGACCAAGGCTCCGACAAACCCTAATGTCGACGCGTACGTGCCCGAGATCAGCCAAGCTTCTCCAGCCGCACACAGTAAGTGCACCAAAGAGAGCCCCATAAGTGCCACTGGCATTAAAAACGAGTCCAAACGAGGTAAAAGCAGCAAAAACGTAACAATGGCGACACAGAACAGCAGTGCGGGCAACCACAACACAAACTGACTATTCACAAGCCCCCACATGGCCCAACTATAAATAAGCTGTGCGCAAATAAAACCGATAAAACTTAGTTTCGTGTGTTGTCGCCACTGTGCGATGGCATCGCTAACAGCGAACACACCCAGTCCGAGCAACATCCAACGTTGATAGGGTAGCAAGACGTCAGTAGCCAAAATGATAGCGGCCAACAGTGCATGCGTCAGCAAACTGAACAGCACCATTCTGACTTTATCCCCTTTTTCATCCGCAAAAATATACAGCAAGCCCGAAAGCGCGACTGCCAACCAACTCCACATACACATACCCAGTTCTTATTATCGCTCCCAGTGTATGAAGCTCACTTATCCTGTCTAGTGGTAAGGGGTAAAAGTTGGACTTGTCTTAAACTAAACCATTCTCGTTTTGACATTGGAAAATTTCGCACCTTTGTCTCCCCACAGCTAACAAATGCATCAACTTAGAAAGCAAACGTTTTCCTTGGGCGTGAGTGACAGAACTGTCATTTTTTATGGTCTGCTGACCTTCAGCAACACAGCAACCACATCAGTACTCAATAGCAACATTATAAGACCTTGTTTATTATAAATAAAATCAACTATCAATCTGGACAAAAATCACATTAACTTTCTAGCAACCTAACAAAAACAGGTCTTTTCTATCACTACTTAAGAAAACCGCGCGCAAATTCTCACCCAGTAGCACAAGACCCCCACACAATCCTGACCCCAACCAACCCATAAACAACCCAGAGAGCACGTAAGACACCAAAGCCCCAAAAGTACACCTAACTTTATTGAGCAACATGTAAACACAATTAAATCCAATAAAAACAGAATCTTAATAAGGATCTGGCTCACAAAATGCTATGCGGACAAAATTGACACAAAATAAATACACTGTTTCTTTATGGTATTAAGATCAAAACAACGTAAGAAAACGTCATAAAACGGAAAGAATTCAATAATATTATTGTGTAAAAGCCAAAAATGATGCTATTCTTATTTTCAACGACAGAATTATTGAAAGGAGCAGTGTTATGATTTCATCTTCTCAGAAGCAAGGTCTAGTGATGATAGCCGTAGTAGTAGGGCTAATGACACTGCCGATACTTTACTAGTACTGACTAGGTCAAAACTAGAAGATCAAAAAAAGGGACGCATTCAGCGTCCCTTTTTCGTTGGTATTTGATTTATCCGGCGATCAAAGCCACATACGCTCTCATTACGCTACTTCGACAGGATATGAAGCACTTTTTCCCAGTGTACATAGTAAAATCCCATCGCTAGTAAGGTAATCAATGCCATCAACCACATCGCTGTGCGCCAGATGAACCGGCTACTTCGCGGCGTCAATTCCTGCTCACATTCATCACAAGCACGCAAAAACCCAGACTTGTCGTCTAATTCAAAATCTTCCTCATGAACGATTTTATTGCGAATGGTGGCAATGTACCTTAGCTTGCTAATCACATCATGAGGCAAACGCTCCTCACAACTGGTGACTAACTGATGTAACCCTTTGCCATCAGCTCGATATTGCTGTCGGAGCAATTTTTCCAAACGCCTTGTGCGTATAACTACGCTTTCAATATCAGACATATCCATCCCTCCCAACACCAGCGAATTGTGAAAAAGCCGTGCTGGCTCATGTCTTTACTTTCGGTTCACTCCATTGTTAACCATCTGTATTAAGAATTCGACAATTGTTAGGTAAATTCAAGTAAAGATTTAACCCTAATTCCAGCGCCTTTTGTGTGATATGAGCCTAAAAATCTCGGCAAAACCAACGATGACAGCTTATTTTCTGTGGTTTTTGTGCGATCTTAAATCCAGCGCATTGGAATGAACGGGGTTTGTATGCCTATCTCTCTAATTATAGCGGTAGTGATGCTGATTGGCGTTGCCGGCTATCTATTTGTTTTTATTCAGCGAAAGCACACTTTTGGGGTCGATGCTCCAGAGCGAAAAGTCGCCGTCACGATTTTAGATAAGCAAGTGGTTACTACTGATGATCCGACAAAAGAAGATGAGTATTGGATCTATATCCAAAAAGGAACCTTTGGACCAAAGCGAGAGTTTCAAATTGGAGTTCACTACTATCACCACTTAAACCCGGGTGACAAAGGGGTATTGACCTACCAAGGGGATGAATTCTTACACTTCGCTCTCAACCGTTAATCACAATCGTAAACCGCTGAGATTTACGCCATTTTATAGTCATGGTAATTTTGACCAAGTTGAATAACAGGGACGTAAATCATGAAGCTAGCCTCGAGCGTAGCACGCAACGCCTTACTCGCGTGCCTTGCGATACTGACATCCGGCTGCAGTGCCGCCTACCAAGGTCGTATCAATGATGCCGAGGTCCACCTCGTAGACTATTTTCAACGCTCAGATGGCGGTGACGCGCTCATCTCCACCATGGACAAACTCAACATCGACCATGCTTATGTCATGGGCTTACCGGTGATGAAAAAATGGGATGCCAGTGCCCCGAAGGCGCCGCGCTTTGTCTACGGTGATGATACACCAGTCTATTACTACTCCTTTACCGATGAACTCGTCGCTCGTGAAGTGGAATCGCTGCCTGCAGCAAGCCAAGCCAGATTGCACCCATTTTTAAGTGGCTTCAACACCACGGACATGAACGCCGCTGAACATATAGAAAGAGAGCTCAAATACCGCCCCGGGTTTTGGCAAGGAATTGGGGAGGTGATTACCCGCCATGACCATCTAACGGCATTGACCGCCGATGAAAAGCCCAGAGCCAATCACCCTGCTCTTAGCAAAGTTTACGATCTTGCCGCGCGCTATGATATGCCTGTGCTTTTGCATACCAATATCACCTCACAGCGAGAAGATAACCCACTCTATTTGCAAGAGCTCGAGCAAGCACTAAGCCAGCACCCTGAAACCCGCTTTCTTTGGGCTCATGCTGGTACAACGACCACACTGACCCGAACGGTCAGCATGAGATTTCTGTATCAAACCGTCGCTGACTTACTGAGTGAGCACGACAACCTATACATCTTGGCATCGTGGAGTTTGATTGAAGTGATGATGCCTCAGGGCCAAATTGACCGCCGCTGGCTGTCTCTGATTGAAGCCTATCCAGAGCGATTCATGATTGGCAGTGATGTGGTGGGACAGTTCCAGTATCAAGCGAGCGCCTTAGCCGTTTGGTCACCTATTTTGTCAGCACTGCCTGCGCCTGTGGCGGATAAGATGGCCTATCAAAATATGCTCGACGTGCTGCCTAATAGGAGCAAACCAAACAATGCTGAGCCAAATAGGAGCAAACCAAACAATGCTGAGCCAAATCAGAATTAACTCAGCGCTTGAACTTTTTGACTCCAGCGCTGGGCATCTGCCAGCGCTGCAAAGACTTGATTTTGAGACACGCCCAATTGCACTCGGTGCTGCTCCAGCCCTTGCCAGTCTGCGGACTCAAAACACTCTCCAATCTGCAACAGGCGTCCGTAGGGGCCTTGACGTTCAAGCAAAGCACGCTTTATCTCTTCACATAAAGGCAGTTGGGTAAGCAGCTGTTCAAGGGAGAGATCCATCAGCGCATCCAAAATCGAAAACAAGCCAATCATGAACGCTTGATCTTTGTATTGCTTAAATGGCGGATACTTGGTCATTAAGCGGCAAAATTGCGCTCGCTGCAGCGATAACTCATAGAGCGCTTTCGGCTTACGGCTAGAGATAAATGAGGCCACAGTGAGGGATACAAACAACTTGAGCTTATCTTGTCCGAGATAAACCAAAGCTTGTCGGAACGACGAAATCTCCGACTCTAAGCGCGGGCTCATGGTATTTACAAACTGCAGCAGCTTGTAGGACAAGGTGACGTCTTTGGCGACGATCTGCTCAATTTTATCAAAATCGACCTCAGGCACACACACTTGCTGGAACAGCTCCATCGCCACCAGCTGCTCGGCACTGATGTAGACTCGCTTCTCCATAATCGGCTTACTAAAGAAAAAGCCCTGGAAAAACTTAAACCCAGCCTGCTTGGTGAGTACAAACTCCTGTTCCGTCTCAACTCGCTCTGCCAAATACTGTCTTGGACTGCCCTTTGCCTTTTGACGAGCGACAAATTGGCACGCTTGCTCCACGCCCATCGACATGATGTCGAGCTTAACGATCTGCACAAATGGCAAAAAGCGCTCCCACGCTTCTTTATAAACAAAATCATCGAGCGCTATCATGTACCCGCTGCGTGATAGCTCTTTGATCGCTTGATAAAGCTCATCATTCGGCTCACAGGTCTCCAAGATCTCAATCACCACTCGATCTTTTGGCAAGATGAGCGGTAAGCGACGTATCAAGCTTTGCTGTGGAAAGTTAATAAAGCAACGGGAATTAGAAATCGCAGGGTTGACCCCCAGCGATAGAAAGTTTTCTGCTATCAAGCGATAAGTCGCTCGATTGGCCTCTACATGCGCTGGAAACGCATTACGCTCGCCATCGCGAAACAGTAACTCGTAGCCCAAGGTATGCCGACGCGCATTAAAAATGGGCTGACGAGCCACGTAGGTGGCGTACATGTCCAAACCGCCAGCCTACGACTTAGCCGCGGCCAACAAGGCACCGCACCCGACGAACATAGAGCCAAACACTTTGTTGATACGCCCCATCACTCGGTCTGAGCGAATATAGCGCCCCATTTGTGAAGCAAGCGAGGTATACCCGAGCATTACAACAGCGTCGATAATGACCGTCGTGATACCCAAAATCGCCAACTGTTGGAATTGATCGCCAGCAGGGTCAATAAACTGCGGAAACAGAGCGACCAAGAACACAATGGATTTTGGATTGGTGAGGTTAATCAGCACCGCACTGCGCAGTAATTGCCCGGCACTACAACATTCATGACCAGCTTTAGCTGAAACCGATTCAGTATCACGCCATTTTTGAATACCAAGCCAGATGAGGTACACCACCCCTACCCACTTGATGACACTAAACGCCAAAGCTGACTGTGCTACGAGCGCGCCGATACCCGCTCCCACCAACACGATGTGAACAGCTAGGCCAATCTGCAAGCCAGCAATTGCCGCGAGCGATTTGCGTGTCCCGTAACTTAATCCATTACTGATCGAGTTAACGGTGCCAGATCCAGGCGCCAAACTGAACACGATCGCAGTCACCACGTAAGCGAACCAAACATGATAATCCATTGTATTTCCTCACCACTGGTTTACTCTTAACTAAATAAGACGTCCCGTGGACTAATCACCCTGTACATCGACACAAAACCGTCGAAAAAACAGTGCATTATACACAAATATTGAAGTAGGCCTATGTATGCACAAAAAAAATGCTACCGACACCTCTTATACTCAAGAGCCACAATTTGAGCAAGTAATAAACACACAAATCGCTCAATTATGGGACAGTCGCCATGAGGGTAAGCTCAAAGCGAAGGATGGCACCGAGCTTTTTTGGTGTAAGTTAACCCATGACAGCCATAAGAAGGCCCTAGTGGTGGTCAATGGACGCATCGAATCGGCGTGGAAGTATCAAGAGCTATTTTTCGACTTTTACCAGCAAGGCTACAACATCTACTCATTTGATCACCGCGGCCAAGGGCTTTCGACTCACCTTGCTCCGAATCCGGAAATGGGTCACGTGCATGAGTTTGATGATTACCTCAATGACATGCAACTCATCCTTGAGAGTTTTGATTTACGCCATTACGAACAGCGCTACCTGCTTGCTCACTCCATGGGAGGCAATATCGCAACTCGCTACCTGCAAACTCGCCCAGAGCACGGCTTCGATAAAATCGCGCTCAGCGCGCCAATGTATGGCGTGAATGTTCCTTGGTACCTCAAGCCGATTGCGATGTGGTTGTCACAAATTATGACTGCGATCTACCCAACCCCAACCTACGCACCTGGTTACCAAGGGTATGTTGCAAAACCGTTTGATATCAATCCTCTCTCTTCAAGTGAGGTGCGTTATCACTGGTTTCGCGATCTGTATGAAAAAATGCCTGAGCTCAAGATTGGTGGCCCAAGCACACGCTGGGTATGGCAGGGTTTGATGGCAGCAAAGCAGTGCATTCAGCAAACAAGGCAAGTCAACATTCCTCTACTGGTGGTCCAAGCGGGTGCCGATAAAATTGTAAGCAACCAAGACCAGCTGCGCTTTATTAATAAGCTCACTCGTACCAACCCTCAGGCACAACTCGTGACGGTCGATGGTGCCAAACATGAAGTGCTGTTTGAGAAAGACCTGTATCGTAACCAAGCCCTGGACGCCGTCACTCAGTTCTTCAGTACTCGATAGCGACGGTAGAGGGTAAAATGAGGAAACAAATCAATTCACCATTTACCCTCTTTTTCTACGCTCAGATCCCCTACAATGATCGCCATTGTGATGGCCCCCTTGGCCGCACCAAGCGACTCGCTTGTACCTGTGACACAAAGAGAGAACTATGACCCTGAATCGAGATTCCATCAAAATTGTTGCCTCTGATCTAGACGGTACCCTGCTGGCACCTGATCACCTGCTCAGCGCCAACTCGAAGCAAACCTTGAAAGAGCTGCACGCTAAGGGTTACACCTTTATCTTCGCCACAGGTCGTCATCATGTCGATGTAGCCGGCATTCGTAAGTCCGTGGGGATCCCTGCTTACATGATCACCTCTAACGGCGCGCGCGTCCACGATGAGCAAGACGAGCTGCTGTATAGCCAAAACGTCCCAGAACAGCTCGTGCAATCCGTCGTTGATGTACTGAATACCGACAGTGAATTGTTTGTGCACATGTATCAAGACGATACTTGGTTGCTGAACCAAGAGGATGAGTTCCTACGCAAGTTCCATACTGAAACTGGCTTTACCTACACCCTGTTCGATGCCAGCAATGCACCAACTCAAGGGATCGCCAAGATTTTCATTACTCACCCGAAACAAGATCATGAACATCTGGTTGAGTTTGAAGACGCGCTACGCGAAAAATTTGGTGACTCGCTGAACATCGCGTTCTCAACGCCTTGGTGCCTCGAAGTCATGGCCAAAGAAGTATCAAAAGGTGAGGCACTTAAAGCGGTTGCAGAAAAACTCGGCTTTGGTTTGGAAAACTGTATCGCATTTGGCGATGGCATGAATGACGCAGAAATGCTGAGCATGGCGGGTCACGGCTACGTCATGGAGAACGCGCATGAGAAGGTGAAAAAAGCGCTACCAAACAATACCATCATTGGTAGCAATGCCGATGATGCCGTCGCAGAATTTCTAAAACAGCACCTGCTGTAACCGATCCAATCTCCCATGCTCACCCCTATATAGCGTATATCCTAGCTATTGGGCATGGGAGTTTGTTTAACTCGTCGCACCGCTGACTAACGGGTAACTCGCGCGAGTATCGCCGACCATTCAGGCTCAGATACGGGCATCACCGATAAGCGATTACCTCGTTTCACTAACGGCATATCTTCCAGCTCAGGCATCACCTTAAGAATACTCAGTGGCAGGACACGCTTAAACTTTTCGACATATTCAATGTCTACCATTAACCAGCGTGGATTATCCGGATCCGCTTTGGGATCGTAATAGTCGCTATTGATATCAAACTGAAAATGATCGGGATACGCCTCTTTGGTAACACGAGCAATGCCCGCAACACCAATGGTTTTGCATGACGAATGATAAATCAGCACCAGATCGCCCAACTTCATCTCATCACGCATCATATTGCGCGCTTGATAATTACGAACCCCTTCCCAGCATGAAGTTCCTTTCACACGCAGTGTGTCGATGGAAAATTCATCTGGTTCTGTTTTGAATAACCAATATGCCATAATGGTATCGAACCCTGTGATCGTTCTAACTAAGGAAAATTTAATGACAATGTCGCGTCTAACGCTCGCGGTTGCCCCGCTCATATTGCTTCAAGCGTGTTCGTCTTTCAACACAGAGACGCCGCAAAGTGCGCCTCAAGTGCCTTCCGCGGAACTATCACGTCCAGAAACCATCACACCACAAACTTACGTGATGCGTGGACAAGCGGTCATTGGTCACGAGACCCGCACCATTCAACCATGTGGTAGTCAGCACCAATACTGGCTGTCGTTGCCAAAAGAAGTTCGCTCGGAAGCCGAGAGGTTAACGCGCAAGCCATATCAGCCTATCTATGCCGAGGTCGTTGGCTACCTTGAACCACCGAGCCATCGAGGTTTTGATTCCGACTACACAGGACGCTTTGTGGTCACGCAGGTCAACATGCTGACCGCAGAGAACCCTAAGCGCTGCGATCAACCATTGAGACCGACACAAGTGCTGGGTAACGAACCTTTCTGGTCACTGAAATTCGACACTGCACAGCAAGCCAGCTTTGCCATGATGGGAGAACAGGCGCAGTCGCTGACGTTGAACGATCGCAAGGTAACACAGACCACCCGTCGCTATGAGTTTGACGATGCTAACCTGCAGATGAGCAGCAAACTGTGCAGCGACACCATGAGTGACACCATTTACGGCTGGACCGGCGTGCTCACCATGAACGGTCAGACTCGACAGGGCTGTGCAACACTCTCCAACTCCGATACCACCCTAAAATGGGCAGGCAATTATGTAGCACAGTCAACCGAGACAGCAGGCTTTACCGTGTCAATGACACTGCTACCGGATCATACCGCCATCACTCGCTACGAGTACCCAGATGACTCTCCAGCGACCGAAGAACGCGGCTTCTGGCAGCAGCTGAGCAATCAACAAGTACAAGTGATCATGACACGCCACCAGCAACAGTATTTAGTCTCACAGCGACTGTTTACTTGGGACGGCAACAAGCTCATCGCTAAACAAGAGAAAGTGGGTGATATTGTTTACCCTATTGCCAATGGTGGTTTAGTGCTGTTTAAGAGTGAATAGATCGAGACAATGAACCCAATGTGCACAACGTGTGGTTTTATCCACAATTGCTACTGCGAGGCGATCCCAACGATCGCCTCAGATCTTTGCTTTACCCTGCTGACACACCCTAACGAATTGACCCGTGCCACCAATACCGGGAAGCTGATCAACCGGTTGTTTATGTCCAGCGCAATAACCGAATGGCAACGCAAACAGCCATGTGAGCGCTGTTTACCTGATACCAGCCCCCATACACCTGTACTGGTGTTTCCCTGTGAAGAGAGCAAGCCACTCTGTGAGTGGCAAAGAGAGCAACAAGGCTTAGCCAGTAACTTCATTGTGCTTGATGGCACATGGCAAGAGGCGAAGAAGATGCTCAATCGCAGCGCTTGGTTGCAATCACTGCCGAAAGTGCATCTTAATGCCACTCAGTTATCGCAATATCAACTGCGAAGAAACCAAGAGGCGGGCAACTTGTGCACTTTTGAAGTGTGTGCCGAGATCACTCGGGAGGTAGGCAGTGAGCAGGATGCTGACACCATGCTCACCTTCTTTGACGACTACTTACAGCGCTTTCAAGCCGAGCGCAGTGGGCACGCCCTAACGCGCTAATATCCAATGCTTGCTCAAGGCGTTAACTCAAGCAGCTGCTGGATGTGACTGATTTCAATATCTGGCAGTTGTTTCATTCGCTGGGCATCACGAGGTGTCATACCTTGGTCGTTAAACCAGCAGGCACTAAAACCGTTTCGCTTGGCACCCGCCACATCGGTCACAACGTGATCGCCAACATGCAGTATTTGCTGACGCGGCAAGGCTAGAAACTCAGCGGCTTTATCAAACATATCCGCATAAGGTTTTGCTCTACCGTCTGGACCCGCCTTGAGCACAAGGGAGAAATAACCACCCAAACCGATTTTATCGACATCGACATTACCATTGGTGATCGCAACCAGCGGTATCCGATGACACAACTGGGTGAGAACCTGATGTGTTTCATGTGGAACATCGAAGTCACTGCGCCAGTGTAAAACATGATTAATGAGCGTTTGTGCCGCCTCGGTAGCTTTAGGATCATCGTAACCCAAATGCTCTAGACCCTGCTTGATCTGCTGAAAACGCCACTCGGTGACATCATGTTTCAACATTGGGCTTTGCTCTAATAACTTAAACTTAAACGCTTGCCACTGAGCGCGGTCCCACTGCTGACTGATGGGATGGGCTTGCTGTAGCCACAGTGCGGCCTTTTGTTCGACCTTGCGAATAATCGGCCAGTTGTCATAGAGCGTATCGTCGAGATCAAAGGTCATCGCCTTGATAGTGTCTAGGCTGCGATAAAAGCGCATTAGGAATCCTCTTGTTGCTTAGGCTTACCTTTCTTATGTGCTCGGGGGTGAGCTTGATCATACGCTTGGGCAAGATGTTGAAAATCGAGGTGGGTATAGATTTGCGTCGTCGAGATGTTCTCATGACCAAGTAGCTCTTGAACCGCACGCAGGTTGTTGCTCGACTCTAACATATGCGTGGCAAACGAGTGGCGAAGTTTATGTGGGCTCACATGACTCGCCAACGACTGTTTCTGTCCCCACTCTGCCATGCGCTTTTGCACGCTTCGATGAGAAATACGCGTACCAAGTTTCGACACGAATAGTGCCGGTTCACCCGGTTTTGCCAACTCACCGCGTACTTTGAGCCATTTTGTCGCCCACTCTGTCGCATAGCCAGAAAATGGGACTTTTCGCTCTTTGTTACCTTTACCAATAACACGGATTTCACCGCTCGACAGGTTAAGGTGTTTCACATCGATGCCGACCATCTCCGCTAAACGCAATCCTGCACCATACATCATTTCCATCATGGCACGATCACGAATGGCCAGCGGATCGGTTTCATCCACTTCGAGAAGCTGCGAAACTTCATCAACATCAAGATTCTTAGGCAGTGGTCGCTGCTTACGCGGCGCACTGACCCCTTTTGCCGGATTCGCCGTCAGCTCACCACGCAAAATGAGGAAATCAAAAAAGCTACGCAGTGACGATAACCGTGTCGCAATGCTGCTCGCCTTCATCCCCTCTCGCATACCTTTGCCCGCCAGCTGTCTCACCCACCCGGCATCAACCTGAGTCCAAGCTTTCACGCCCATCTCATTCAAGTGTTGACCCATGGTTTCGAGTTGCTGACGATAATTGCGCTGAGTATGAAGACTGAGCCCTTTTTCACTGCGTAGGTATTCGTAAAACTTATCAAGCGGCTTTTGTAGGCCACCTGGTAAGTTTACTTTAGGCATGGCTTGGTCTGACATTGTCTTCCTCTTGCACCTGCCAATCGAGGTGCTCACAAAGATAGGAAACCACCAGCGCTAGGTGGCGCAAAAATAGGGTATCCATGTCCGGTTGAAAGTGACCACCATCGTCACTTGAGAAGATCAATAACCCCTGCGCAAACTTACGCTTCAACGGCAACACGACGTATGAGCCAAGTTCAGGCACCTGGCCATCGGCGATCTGCTGCTCTGTAAATAGCATAGTACGGTCCGCCTGACGCAGACGTCCAAGATAGGCATCTTTGCCATTCAAATGATTGGTGGTAAAGCGCTTCCAGCTTTCCATCGACAATGGGTCAGCATTGTCATCACTGTCGATAAGCTTGAGATAACCGCGCAGGTTCAAGCCAGTCGCTGTTTGCTTGATCGCCGTAACAACACTTTGTAGATCATGGCATTTCAATAGGTTTTCTTGCAGCGACATGAACTCATAGAAGGTTTTATCATTGCGTGCGGCAAGGGACATCAATGCGGTGATTTCTTCTTCGAGCGCTTCAATACGCTCTCGTTGTCTTTGCAGTTGAATGCCCACCAACGACACCGCACCTTGCTGCTGGTGTGGGAGGGAAAGGGATTCTACTAATGATTCTCTACCCTTAAAAAAATCTGGATGATCAGAAAGATACTCTGCTACCACTTCTGCTGTCAGGTGGTTCGCTTCAAACTCAGACAAAATGATTCCCTTTAATCCCTGTCAAATAGATAAAAAAATGGCGGGCCTCACATTGGCCCGCCATTAGTATAATGCCTTCTTGGCTAACAAGAAATCTGCCCATCGAAAACGTGAGCCGCCGCGCCCGTCATATACAACGGATGGCCTGGCCCTTTCCAGCTGATCTTCAAATCACCGCCCGGCAGGTGCACTTTCACCGTCTCATCCAGCAAGCCTTGTACAATACCAACCGCCACAGCGCCACAAGCGCCACTTCCACATGCTTGCGTCTCACCAGCTCCACGCTCATAAACACGCAAGTTCACTTCCCCGCGGCTGAGCACTTGCATAAAGCCCGCATTAACACGCTCAGGGAAACGCTCATGCGACTCCAGCAATGGGCCTAAAGTATCGACATCGGCTGTTTCCGTGTTGTCCACGACGGTCACGACATGTGGGTTGCCCATGCTGACAGCGCCGCAGAATAAGGTATGGTCACCGGCACGCAGAATATACGTCTTTTCTTTCTGCTTGGCTTTGAATGGGATCTTGTTAGGTTCGAATTCAGGTTGGCCCATATTGACCGTCACTAAATCGTTCTCTTCCAACTTCAGAACCATTTTACCTTTCTTAGTACTGACGCTGATGCTGTACTTATTGGTGAGCCCTTTCATCTGTACGAAGCGGGCAAAACAGCGTGCGCCGTTACCACATTGTTCCACTTCACTGCCATCGGCATTGAAAATGCGGTAATGGAAGTCAGTTTCCGGATCATAAGGGGCTTCAACAATCAACAATTGGTCAAAACCAACGCCGGTATGCCTATCCGCCAAACGACGGATAAGCTCAGGCGAAAAGAAAACGTTCTGGGTTATACAGTCAACAACCATAAAGTCGTTACCCAGACCGTGCATTTTAGAAAAGTGGAAGTGCATAGTGGTTCTGTTACTCCGGCAAAATGCTTTCTAGTTCCCAAAGGCTTTCAAGGGTCTCACGCTTACGCACAAGGTGTGCGGTGTTGCCATCAACCATTACTTCTGCAACACGTGGACGCGTGTTGTAGTTGGACGACATAACAAAACCGTATGCCCCTGCTGAACGTACCGCCAATAGATCGTTTGGCTCTAATACCAAGGCGCGATCTTTACCGATAAAGTCGCCGGTTTCACAGATAGGTCCGACAAGGTCATAGGTGGTCGCTTCGCCTTCACGAGGCGACACGGGAATGATGTCTTGCCAAGCTTGATAAAGCGCAGGGCGCATTAAATCATTCATTGCCGCATCGATGATCGCGAAGTTTTTGTGCTCGGTGTGTTTTAAAAACTCAACTTTCGTCAGTAGCACGCCTGCATTAGCAGCGATCGCACGACCCGGCTCAAAAATCAGCTCAAGTTCAGGGTGGTTTTCCAAACGAGCCAATAGAGCTTTCGCATAGTCCGATGGCTGTGGTGGCAATTCATCACGATACACTACGCCAAGACCTCCGCCGACATCTAAGTGGCGAATGTCCACACCATCAGCACGAAGTTGGTCGATAAGCGCCAACAGACGATCGGTCGCATCAATGAATGGTTCGATATCCGTTAGCTGAGAGCCGATATGACAGTCGATGCCATGAACCGCTAGGTTAGGTAAGCTGCTGGCAAATTTGTAAACGGCTGGCGCACGATCAAATGCAATACCAAACTTGTTATCACGCAGGCCGGTTGAAATGTATGGGTGAGTATTCGCGTCCACATCTGGGTTAATACGCAATGAAATCGGTGCGACGACACCCATTTCACCGGCCACCTGATTAAGGCGCTCAAGCTCAGGTTCAGATTCAACATTAAAGCACTTAATGCCCAACTCAAGCGCACGACGCATCTCTTGCGCGGTTTTACCGACACCAGAGAACACCACTTTACTTGGGTCGCCACCTGCTGCTACTACGCGCTCTAATTCACCGCCAGAAACAATATCAAAGCCCGAGCCCAAACGTGCCAGCGCATTAAGAACGCCAATGTTCGAGTTTGCTTTCACCGCATAACACACTAAGTGTGGATGATCGCCGACAGATTTATCAAACGCATTCCAGTGACGCTCTAGCGTCGCACGGGAATATACATAAAGTGGTGTGCCGTATTGCTCGGCAAGTTCGGTAAGTGACGTATTCTCGGCCCAAAGCTGGCCATCGTCCTGATAGTTGAAATAATCCAAATCCTGTATCCCTTTACACTGTGTCGATGGCTATCGTTATTGCGCTTGCTCGTTTGCTGGAGCTTCCTCGGCAGGCATATACAACTCGCCCGTTTGGCCGCACCCTGCAAGTCCTACTATTACAAGCATAAACATTGCTGTAATCGTCTTTTTCATTTTGCATATCGTGATTATTGAATCAATGCCCCCTATAATCGCACCACGAATTAGAAAAGCAATAGGATTACAAAATGAACGACACGGAATTTCACCAACTGGTCGATGCTCAACTGCAAAACATCGAAGAAGCGATCGACGAATCGGGTGCCGATATCGATTATGAAGTGACGGGTAACGTCATGACACTGGAATTTGAAGACCGCAGTCAAATCATCATCAACCGCCAAGAGCCAATGCATGAGATCTGGCTAGCGTCGAAGTCCGGTGGTTTTCACTTCAAGCTCATTGAAGGTAAATGGACATGCTCAAAGACTGGTCTTGAGCTAATGGCTATGGTCAAAGAAGAGTGTGAGAAACACACGGGTGAAGACATCGACTGGGTATAAGCCCAATCGATGCATCAAGCATTGACAGCTTTTGAATTACGAGAGTTGGAAGAGCCACCGTCGTTACGGTAAGGAATGATGTAAGGCTCTCCTTCTTCCGCATGCACCAGCTGGTAGTACTGCGGCAAGTTGAAGTTAATCAGCTTCGATGACACCTCACTGTCGTTGTTGACGTTTGACGTATAGAAGCTGTTTACGCTGGCAATCATCTCATCTTTACTGCCGCGCATCTGGTGGTAAACCTCAACCTGATTCGATTCATCCAACACATAAATGTTGAAACCATTGTCAGTATCTTCAAAGAAGAATTGAATCAAACCTTCACTGGCAAACCCATCCACCACTTGAGGTAGCTGATACTCCACTTCTTTATCAAGCATGAGTAGTGGTGAGCCTTGCAGTTTGTTGGTCGAAATACTGCGGTAGAAATCCACCGAGTTCTCCAGTTTCTGCACCGAAACCCCACGACGCTCAAAGAACAAGCCGTACATCTGATTGGCAACTTTCAGTGCTTTGAAGCGGCGACGCTTTTCCTGGTCAATTGGTTTCAAGCGCAGCTCAATACACTCTGCCAGCAATTGGTAGACAGTGTTTCTTAATACGCCACGCAAGTTCTTGCTGTAACAGAACACGTCCACCGACTCCGGTGGGAACGCGTCTTGGTGCATTTTACCAAGCACGGTTTTCAGCGCGTCCAGCATCGCAGTCTCACCTTCAAAGTGAAGCGTGCGGACTTCGTGCCAAGAGTTGCGGTACACCAAGTCAACAGATCCAATCAGGCTTTTGCCTTCGCTGCCAAAGCTTAAGATATCAACATTCTTCAGATCCACTTTAGACGCCTTCGCAGAGAGTTCCTGCGTCGGATCGTTCTCGAAGTTGATGAACATAGCGAGTTGGCTGATCTCACACGGACTACCCAAAGCTTGCATACTCGGGCGGCGCTTGCGCAGTGAGAAGGTATTACGCAGATCGCTCACCATCTGATAGAACTTATCGATATCAATGTGCGCATCACGCACTACCGAGTTCAGACGTGTCGATTCGGTGATAAGGCCATTAAAGAACGCCCAAGCAACAAGCTTACTTAAGTACTCGTTATGCTCGAGTGGCGCTTGGCCTAAGATTCGATGCGGGATCAGCGGCTGCTTATACAAATACCAACCCGACTGGTAGCTCTTACCTTCCTGAACCTCGATAAACGTTAGATCAGGCTCATGCAAATCAGGTGAGATTTGCGGATTGAGTAGAGTAACTTTGCCAGGCAGCACCTCAAACGCCGCATACAGCTTACGAGCAAGAATGCTAATGTCTTGCGGGCTGATTGCCGAGGTAATGTCGTTGCGTCTCGCAAACTGGATCAGGTTACGATAGCTGAGCATCAATGCATCAAGCAGAGAGTTATGCACTTGCATCACCTGCTCAACCTTCCAGTTACGGCGGTTATCGAGCTCTTTTAGCACCTCTAGCGACCAATTCCAATTGGTGGTCATTTGCGTCAGCGCTTCGCGGCGCCAAGGCATCGAACCCACACCAGGTTCGCGAGATAGCTTCTCGTGCGTTTTGAGGTAGAAACAGCGACGTACCAAATCCAAGCGGGTCTCATCGCCAATACGCTCAAGATAGCGCGTTACTTTCTCAAGCATCAGATAATAGGCATCCATCCCATAGAGATCAGGCTCGTGGGCAAAGAAGCGACGTTTGGTATCAATGCTTAGTAATTGGGTGTGTGGGTATTCCCAAGAATACGCCTCAAGCAAAATAGCTTTAAGTACCGACTTATAAGGAGAGTCGATACTCTTATAGAGTTGCCACAGGCTCGAGCCAAAGTACTCTTCTGCCGGAATGCGATTCAGACGACCAAAGTCGATCCACTCGTCACAATTGATGTGGCCTTCATCGCACATTTTTGCGACGTAATCTTCGTAGCACTCTTCCATCTCTGGCGGCACAATTTGCCACAACAGACGTTGACCACCCAGGCGTACCGCTGAGCGATAAAACTCATCCAGCAACAGTAGGTGTTGTGACGAACCACAGTTATCACCAGTCATCTCCTCAGAGATGTTGCTGCGAAAACGGTCCTCATCCATCAAAAAGAAGTTGGCTTCAACCCCAAGGCCTTTTGCCCAGTCGGTTATCAACAAACATTTATTGCTGAGCATCTCTCGCGACTTAGTCGACATCTGTGGAGAAATACAAACCCAGATATCCAAATCGCTCGATGTACTTTGACCAATAGACGAGGTACTACCCATGGTGTACAAACCAAGGATCTCAGTTTGACTCGGTTGTGGTAGTGGCTGACCGAGTGCCAGCGCGATGTCATCGAGAAATTGTTGCTGAAGCTCATTGGCTTCAAAGCCGAACAAACCGCTTGGGCTGTCTGCTTCGTAGAAACCAGGGATGATAGGATGATTGAAATGAAACAGTGCTGGGATCAGCTGGAATACTCGTTGACCTTGCAGATCCATAAGTGCCAGCGCGCGCTCAATACGCTGCTGGTTTAGGGTATCTAACCTTTGTATAAGGGTTTGAGTGTATGCCTGCAAGGGTGATTCCTAGGTTCAATCTGACTGCTATTTTGCATAGGTTTTAAACAAACAAGCGTTCAAAACGTGATCAATGTATCATTTTTATTATAAGCGGTAAAGTGATACTCGGCACTACGACAACTCAATTCCCATCAAGGTGGGGTTTGGTTTAGCCTTCCAAATAATAGCGGATAATTCTAACAGCAGTAGCCACAACAAATGCGATTAACCTCACAATATTAACAATAATTGTGATCCGTAAAGTTATCCCTCAGTTTGGGTATTGGGAAATCACTAAGCATTTCATAGAGTCAATGGTACGATTACGCTATTACAACCATCCAGATGCTTACGAGAACACTATGACCCAGACTCAGCCTATTCGAATTGCCACCCGTAAAAGCCCTCTTGCGCTATGGCAAGCACACTATGTCAAGGACGCACTCATTGCTGCACACCCTGGACTGGAGGTTGAGCTGGTAACCATGGTCACCAAGGGCGATATCATTTTAGACACGCCTTTAGCAAAAGTGGGCGGTAAAGGCTTATTCGTCAAAGAGCTAGAGGTCGCTATGCTGGAAGGCCGCGCCGATCTCGCTGTGCATTCAATGAAGGACGTGCCTGTAGATTTCCCTGAAGGGTTGGGACTTGTCACTATCTGTGAGCGTGAAGACCCACGTGATGCCTTCGTTTCCAACACCTACGGTAGTATTAGTGAACTGCCACAAGGTGCTGTTGTGGGCACCTGTAGCCTACGCAGACAGTGTCAGCTAAAAGAGCAGCGCCCTGACCTTATCATCAAAGAATTGCGTGGCAACGTAGGTACGCGTCTGGGTAAACTCGACAACGGCGACTACGATGCGATCATTCTTGCGGCGGCAGGCCTTAAACGCCTCGAGCTTGAATCACGCATTCGCAGCTTTATCGAACCAGAAGAATCGCTACCTGCAGTTGGCCAAGGCGCAGTCGGTATTGAATGCCGCCTTGATGACGAGCGTCTGATCAAGTTACTCGCACCACTCAATCACGCAGAGACCGCCGATCGCGTTCGCTGCGAGCGCGCCATGAACTTAACGCTCGAAGGCGGATGCCAGGTTCCAATTGGTAGCTATTCATTGATCGATGGCGACAACATCTGGTTGCGTGCACTGGTGGGTGAGCCCGATGGTAGCAAAATCGTGCGCGGTGAAATCCAAGGCAGCCGCAAAGATGCCGAAGCGCTTGGCGTGCAGCTCGCGAATCAGTTGCTCGACGATGGCGCCAAGGAAATCCTTGAGAAACTGTATCAAGATCACGAGTAATGCCTGATGAGAGTACTGGTAACACGGCCTGAATCCCAAGGTACCGAACTCTGCACTCTGATTGAAAATGTGGGGGGCTATGCCCTCCACTATCCACTGATTGATATTCAGTTTTCCGCTCTCGATTCATCCCATCTGACTCAACTTCGCCAAGCAGACATTGTCATTGCTGTAAGCCAATATGCCGTATACGGTCTTTCCCTGCATTTCTCAACTCATCCAGATGGCACGCCTAATCACGCTATTTATCTTGGGGTTGGTCAAAAAACCGCACATGAATTGAGCAAACTGGTACAACAAAACGTACACTATCCCTCGGTCAGCGACAGTGAACACCTCCTTGCCCTACCTGAGCTAGAGGATGTTGTAGGCAAGCGTATTGTCATCCTCCGTGGCAATGGCGGACGTGAGCTTATCTTCGACGAGTTGACGAAACGAGGTGCTCATGTGCATTATTTGCAACTGTATCAGCGCCAATATCGCCCCGTCGAACCTGCCGCGATACATCAGTGGCAACAAGCCAAGATTGATACCATGGTGGTCACAAGTGCCGAACAACTGGCTCATTTAGTGTCTGTAATGCCAGAAGCACAACACACATGGTTGAAGCAACAACGGCTGTTGGTTCCGAGTGAACGAATAGCCAAGCAAGCGATAGCACAAGGATTTAATAACGTTACTAACAGCCAAGGTGCATCGAACCCTACTCTATTTGCTGCTCTCCAGCGTCTAAAAACAGGACTTAACAATGACGAACAAAAATAAAGACGAGCAAATCCAGTCTGAAGACAAACAAGACGTAACTCTAGCCCCAGAGAAAACCCAAGAATCCAACGAGTCTGAAACTGAAAACGCACAAGCCCAAAGCCCGCAATCAAAAGCGCCTGAATTTGAAGAAAAGCAGGGCAAGCGTGGTGTTAAGCTCGGTACAGCGGCCATCATTCTAGCCCTTCTTCTGGGCGGTGGAATGACGTTTATGATGCAAAAGCAAGCGGGTGACTACGAAGCACGTATTGCAAGACTCGAAGCCCAAATCAAGGCATCACAAAGCTCCCTAAGTTCTGAGATGCAGCAAGTTCAAGCGGATACGCTAAAACAAGCAAAAACCATGACCCACAAAGCCGAAGTCGTGCTTGGTCAACAGAAAAAGAGCATTGAGAGCCTGCAGCTTGCGGTCGCCGACGTGAAAGGTCGCCGCCCTAATGACTGGCTGTTAGCAGAAGCGGACTATCTTGTGAAACTGGCTGGCCGCAAACTGTTCCTCGAGCACGATGTCGTCAGTGCGACACGCTTAATGGAAAGCGCCGACCAACGCATCGCGGCACTTAACGATCCAAGTTTGGTTTCTCTGCGCCAATCAATGGCGAACGATATCACTAAGCTTCGTACCGTTCCTCTGATTGACCGTGATGGCTTGGTACTGCGTCTTACCTCACTGCAGCGTGAAGTCGACCAGCTGCCACTTGCCAACGCCATTCTCCCTGATGCACCAGCCGTTGAAAAACGTCAGGTATCACAGGACATTTACGACTGGCAAGATAACTTGATGACGTCTTTGAAAGACTTCTCAGACAACTTCATCACCTTCCGCAGCCGTGATGGCAACGTCATTCCATTGTTATCGCCAGATCAGCATTTCTACCTGCGCGAGAACATCAAATCCAAGATTGAGACCGCGATTCGTGCTGTGTACAAAGAGCAAGGTGAGATCTACAAGATGTCATTGGACACTGCAGAACAGTGGTCTGAATCCTTCTTCGATATGGATAACAACAGCGTTAAAGAATTTAATGCAGCGCTTGGTAAGCTAAGTCAGCAAAATATCCAAGTGAATTACCCAGTTAAACTCGAAACACAGGCAAACCTGTCCGATGTCATCAGTGAGCGCCTGCGCCGTGAAGTGACCACCATCATCACGGAGGAGAAATAATGATTCGATTAATCTTTCTCTTCGTCGTACTCGGTGCTGGCCTCTTTGTGGGTACCCAGTTTTCGGGTCAACAAGGTTATGTGTTGATTTCGATTGCCAATAAGACCATCGAGATGAGCGTGACAACACTGGTGGTGTTCGTGATCGCAGCACTCGCAGCACTGTTTCTGCTTGAGTACATCATCAAAAAAATCCTCTACACCAGTGTAACCACGTTCAACTACTTCAGTGTTCGTAAAATGCGCCGTTCACGCCGTTACACTAACGAAGGGATTGTTAAGCTCTTAGAAGGCGACTGGAAGCTTGCCGAGAAAAAAGTGACACGTTGGGCCAACTATCACGATATGCCGCTACTGTGCTACCTGGTGGCCTCTGAAGCCGCGCTAGGTCAAGGCGACAAAGCAAAACGCGATCACTATCTTGAGCTGGCTTCTCAGCAAGAGAACTCAAGCCTTGCTGTACAGCTTACTCGTGCGAAGCAAGCGGTACGTGAAGAAGAGTGGGAACTTGCTGCCTCTACACTTGAGACACTAAAAGCCGAGTATCCAAGCAATACGATTGTACTTAGCCTGCTAAAAACCACCTATCGTGAACTTGGCAAGTGGCAAGCCCTTATTGACCTACTGCCAAAGCTTAACAAAGCCAAGCTTATCGATGCTGAAGAGCTAGTTGAACTTGAAGAGCGTGCCCAATGCGGTCTGCTTGAAGACATCGCTAGCCAACAAGGCAGCGAGGGCCTTATCGGTCATTGGAACAAGCTGCCACGTAAAACACGTCAAAGCACACACCTCGTGGGTTGCTTTACCAAGCAGCTTATCGCTCGCAAGGCAGACGCTGAAGCCTTTACCGTGATTAAAGAGACACTGAAAAAGCAAGGTCACGATGACCTTTATAGCTTGCTACCAGAGCTGAACTTAGCGGATGCTCACCCAGTGGTTGTGATGCTGGAAGATGTTGTGAAGAAGCAGCCTGACAATGCCAAAGCTCAAAGCGCTTTAGCTCAGTTCTACTTCCGCGAAGAAAAATGGCCTGAGGCACAGCGCCACTTTGAGCGAGCGCTGTCGGTGCGCCCAGACGTTTCGGATTATGCTTACCTTGCTGATACGCTTGAGAAGCAAGACCTCACTAAAGCAGCCGGTGAAGTGTCTCGCAAAGCGTTGACTTTGATTGACAGCAAATAGTTCTATCTCAATCGCTATCAATGATAAAAAGCTCCCTCGGGAGCTTTTTTTACAACCGGCTTTTGACAGCTGACTTTTTACAACTGAAAGTCGTCGAGAGCGTCTAAAGTCAGCTGATTAGTAAAGGCATTCACTCGCTCATGAACGGGGCTCCAGCCAAGCAGGAAACGCTGATAGTCAGCCCACGCCAGTCCGAGTAGCTTTCGCCACTCATGACACACATCACTTGCATCCACATTAGGCTGATAGGTAGCCAACGCCACTTCTAGCTGTCCAAAGTAGGTTTCAACATATGTGTCGATCGATAACAGCGGATCATCAAAATCGAGCACAGTGCAAAGAAATAACGCGATATCTTTTACACCCACACCACCACCGACATACTGAAAGTCAACCGCACTGACTTGCGTACCAGCTTCGTTGAAACAGAAGTTAGCCAATTTCGCATCACCATGCACTAGGGTTTGGTAACGGCAATCATTGAGTATGTCATCTATGCGCTCAGCAGCCGCTTTGTAACGACTCGGCGTCATCGCTCGCCACTCATCGGGGCGAGTAGCCAAGTGCCAATAGGTACCTTGCTGCCAAAGTCCGGTAGGCTCGGTACCCAACCAAAAAGCATGAAACTGCGCTAACCAGCGAAGTGCTGTTTCTATTTCTATGTTTGTTGGCGTTTTTACTACTCTAGCGCACTCAACAAGCTTGAGATCTTCCAGAAGCAACTCATAGTGCGAGCCATGATTTTCCGCGGCCAAACAGCGTGGTGCCCAGCCAATAGGCATTTGAACAACATAGTGCTGGTACCAATGAAACTCGACTTGATAAGACTTGAGCTTTCTTTGGTTTGAAAGCTCGGTATTCCATCCTTTCGGATGATGCTTAGGTGCAACCTTAGGTAAGTTGATGGCCTTAACGATCAGGCTAGGCAACGCCGGATTGTCGGTATGAACGCGAAACAGTTCGCCATAACCGCTCCAGAGACTCTGTATTGGATCTTTCGAAACCACATGATGTTGGTCACCAAGCAGTGTTTTCAGGGACTCTGCCGGCTCATAAGGACAAGAACTCAAGGTTTACTTCCCTTTAAAGGTTAAGAGTAATGTTTACTTTGACAGACAATGGCAGCAAACGGAAGGACAACAGAGATCGACAATGGCTAAGGCAGCGCTTTACAGACATTCAGATATGAAAAAAGCCCGCTGATTTCTCAGCGGGCTTTTCAATGTGGCGGAGAGATAGGGATTTGAACCCTAGAACCGCTATTAACGGTTGCCGGTTTTCAAGACCGGTGCTTTCGACCACTCAGCCATCTCTCCACAAATTGTCATCAACAGATTAGTACACTGATGATGTGGTTACTTACTATTGCAAGTAACAGTATTTAAAGCCTGGCGATGTCCTACTCTCACATGGGGAAGCCCCACACTACCATCGGCGCTATTGCGTTTCACTTCTGAGTTCGGCATGGAATCAGGTGGGTCCACAACGCTATGGTCGCCAAGCAAATTCTTAATTCGGAAAACTGATTTAAAAGTCTAAATACACATTCAAAGTTCTTGCTTTGAGTCCATCAAAACCCTTTGGGTGTTGTATGGTTAAGCCTCACGGGCAATTAGTACAGGTTAGCTCAACGCCTCACAACGCTTACACACCCTGCCTATCAACGTTCTAGTCTCGAACAACCCTTTAGGACGCTTAAAGCGCCAGGGAAGACTCATCTCAGGGCTCGCTTCCCGCTTAGATGCTTTCAGCGGTTATCGATTCCGAACTTAGCTACCGGGCAATGCGTCTGGCGACACAACCCGAACACCAGAGGTTCGTCCACTCCGGTCCTCTCGTACTAGGAGCAGCCCCCTTCAATCTTCCAACGCCCACGGCAGATAGGGACCGAACTGTCTCACGACGTTCTAAACCCAGCTCGCGTACCACTTTAAATGGCGAACAGCCATACCCTTGGGACCGACTTCAGCCCCAGGATGTGATGAGCCGACATCGAGGTGCCAAACACCGCCGTCGATATGAACTCTTGGGCGGTATCAGCCTGTTATCCCCGGAGTACCTTTTATCCGTTGAGCGATGGCCCTTCCATTCAGAACCACCGGATCACTATGACCTGCTTTCGCACCTGCTCGAATTGTCATTCTCGCAGTCAAGCGGGCTTATGCCATTGCACTAACCTCACGATGTCCAACCGTGATTAGCCCACCTTCGTGCTCCTCCGTTACTCTTTGGGAGGAGACCGCCCCAGTCAAACTACCCACCAGGCACTGTCCTCATCCCCGATTAGGGGACCAAGTTAGAACATCAACACTACAAGGGTGGTATTTCAAGGACGGCTCCACTAATACTGGCGTACTAGTTTCAAAGCCTCCCACCTATCCTACACATGTAGGGTCAATGTTCAGTGCCAAGCTGTAGTAAAGGTTCACGGGGTCTTTCCGTCTAGCCGCGGGTACACTGCATCTTCACAGCGATTTCAATTTCACTGAGTCTCGGGTGGAGACAGCGTGGCCATCATTACGCCATTCGTGCAGGTCGGAACTTACCCGACAAGGAATTTCGCTACCTTAGGACCGTTATAGTTACGGCCGCCGTTTACCGGGGCTTCGATCAAGAGCTTCGACCTAAGTCTAACCCCATCAATTAACCTTCCGGCACCGGGCAGGCGTCACACCGTATACGTCATCTTACGATTTTGCACAGTGCTGTGTTTTTAATAAACAGTTGCAGCCACCTGGTATCTGCGACTCCCCATAGCTCCATCCGCAAGGGACTTCACCGCGAGGAGCGTACCTTCTCCCGAAGTTACGGTACCATTTTGCCTAGTTCCTTCACCCGAGTTCTCTCAAGCGCCTTGGTATTCTCTACCCGACCACCTGTGTCGGTTTGGGGTACGATTCCTTACAATCTGAAGCTTAGAGGCTTTTCCTGGAAGCATGGCATCAATGACTTCACTACCGTAGTAGCTCGACATCGTGTCTCAGCCTTAAAAAGAGCCGGATTTACCTAACTCTTAAGCCTACGCACTTGAACCTGGACAACCGTCGCCAGGCCCACCTAGCCTTCTCCGTCCCCCCATCGCAATTGTAAGAAGTACGGGAATATTAACCCGTTTCCCATCGACTACGCCTTTCGGCCTCGCCTTAGGGGTCGACTCACCCTGCCCCGATTAACGTTGGACAGGAACCCTTGGTCTTCCGGCGAGGAGGTTTTTCACCCCCTTTATCGTTACTCATGTCAGCATTCGCACTTCTGATACCTCCAGCAAACCTTACAGTCCACCTTCAACGGCTTACAGAACGCTCCCCTACCCAATACATAAATGCATTGCCGCAGCTTCGGTGTATAGCTTAGCCCCGTTACATCTTCCGCGCAGGCCGACTCGACTAGTGAGCTATTACGCTTTCTTTAAATGATGGCTGCTTCTAAGCCAACATCCTAGCTGTCTAAGCCTTCCCACATCGTTTCCCACTTAGCTATACTTTGGGACCTTAGCTGGCGGTCTGGGTTGTTTCCCTCTCCACGACGGACGTTAGCACCCGCCGTGTGTCTCCCGGATAGTACTTACTGGTATTCGGAGTTTGCAAAGGGTTGGTAAGTCGGGATGACCCCCTAGCCTTAACAGTGCTCTACCCCCAGTAGTATTCGTCCGAGGCTCTACCTAAATAGATTTCGGGGAGAACCAGCTATCTCCAGGTTTGATTGGCCTTTCACCCCTAGCCACAAGTCATCCGCTAATTTTTCAACATTAGTCGGTTCGGTCCTCCAGTTGATGTTACTCAACCTTCAACCTGCCCATGGCTAGATCACCTGGTTTCGGGTCTATATCCAGAGACTGAACGCCCAGTTAAGACTCGGTTTCCCTACGGCTCCCCTAAACGGTTAACCTTGCCACTGAATATAAGTCGCTGACCCATTATACAAAAGGTACGCAGTCACACCACGAAGGTGCTCCTACTGCTTGTACGTACACGGTTTCAGGTTCTATTTCACTCCCCTCACAGGGGTTCTTTTCGCCTTTCCCTCACGGTACTGGTTCACTATCGGTCAGTCAGTAGTATTTAGCCTTGGAGGATGGTCCCCCCATATTCAGACAGGATATCACGTGTCCCGCCCTACTCGATTTCACTGATGATGAGATGTCGGTTACGGGGCTATCACCCTGTATCGCGGCACTTTCCAGAGCCTTCACCTGTCTCATTAAAAGCTTAAGGGCTAATCCAATTTCGCTCGCCGCTACTTTCGGAATCTCGGTTGATTTCTCTTCCTCGGGGTACTTAGATGTTTCAGTTCCCCCGGTTCGCCTCGCTGAGCTATGTATTCACTCAGCGATAACTGCTTATGCAGTTGGGTTTCCCCATTCAGGAATCTCAGACTCAAAGGTTATTACTACCTAATCTGAGCTTATCGCAAGTTATTACGCCTTTCATCGCCTCTGACTGCCAAGGCATCCACCGTGTACGCTTAGTCACTTAACCATACAACCCCAAAGGGTCTTTGTTACGTAACCAAAGTTGTCTGCATTTTTATACATGTGCAGACTCGATTTTGCCGGACTCAAATATGAATCACTTTCGTGATTCCCAAGAACACTTGAATGTGTGTTGGTACCTAAATGATTAAATCATCTAGGATTTGAGAACTTTTAATTGAATAACATTAATCAAATGTTATTCGTCAGCTTTCCAAATTTTTAAAGAACGAGATTTACTTTCTATTTAAAGAAAGAAACCATTTTTAAGAACACTTAAGCAAATGCGCTTAAAGATGGTGGAGCTAAGCAGGATCGAACTGCTGACCTCCTGCGTGCAAGGCAGGCGCTCTCCCAGCTGAGCTATAGCCCCATCAGTGTTTGATGCTTACCGCCAATCATCTGGGAGGAAGATTGGTGGGTCTGAGTGGACTTGAACCACCGACCTCTCGCTTATCAGGCGAACGCTCTAACCACCTGAGCTACAGACCCAAGCATCGTCTTTAATTCATAAACCGTATCAATCTGTGTGAACACTCATCGCAATAATCTTTCGTATAAGGAGGTGATCCAGCCCCAGGTTCCCCTAGGGCTACCTTGTTACGACTTCACCCCAGTCATGAACCACAAAGTGGTGAGCGTCCTCCCGAAGGTTAAACTACCCACTTCTTTTGCAGCCCACTCCCATGGTGTGACGGGCGGTGTGTACAAGGCCCGGGAACGTATTCACCGTGGCATTCTGATCCACGATTACTAGCGATTCCGACTTCATGGAGTCGAGTTGCAGACTCCAATCCGGACTACGACGCACTTTTTGGGATTCGCTCACTTTCGCAAGTTGGCCGCCCTCTGTATGCGCCATTGTAGCACGTGTGTAGCCCTACTCGTAAGGGCCATGATGACTTGACGTCGTCCCCACCTTCCTCCGGTTTATCACCGGCAGTCTCCCTGGAGTTCCCGACATTACTCGCTGGCAAACAAGGATAAGGGTTGCGCTCGTTGCGGGACTTAACCCAACATTTCACAACACGAGCTGACGACAGCCATGCAGCACCTGTCTCAGAGTTCCCGAAGGCACCAAAGCATCTCTGCTAAGTTCTCTGGATGTCAAGAGTAGGTAAGGTTCTTCGCGTTGCATCGAATTAAACCACATGCTCCACCGCTTGTGCGGGCCCCCGTCAATTCATTTGAGTTTTAATCTTGCGACCGTACTCCCCAGGCGGTCTACTTAACGCGTTAGCTCCGAAAGCCACGGCTCAAGGCCACAACCTCCAAGTAGACATCGTTTACGGCGTGGACTACCAGGGTATCTAATCCTGTTTGCTCCCCACGCTTTCGCATCTGAGTGTCAGTATCTGTCCAGGGGGCCGCCTTCGCCACCGGTATTCCTTCAGATCTCTACGCATTTCACCGCTACACCTGAAATTCTACCCCCCTCTACAGTACTCTAGTCAGCCAGTTTCAAATGCAGTTCCGAGGTTGAGCCCCGGGCTTTCACATCTGACTTAACTAACCACCTGCATGCGCTTTACGCCCAGTAATTCCGATTAACGCTCGCACCCTCCGTATTACCGCGGCTGCTGGCACGGAGTTAGCCGGTGCTTCTTCTGCAGCTAACGTCAAATGATGCCGCTATTAACGACACCACCTTCCTCACTGCTGAAAGTGCTTTACAACCCGAAGGCCTTCTTCACACACGCGGCATGGCTGCATCAGGCTTGCGCCCATTGTGCAATATTCCCCACTGCTGCCTCCCGTAGGAGTCTGGACCGTGTCTCAGTTCCAGTGTGGCTGATCATCCTCTCAGACCAGCTAGGGATCGTCGCCTTGGTGAGCCATTACCTCACCAACTAGCTAATCCCACCTGGGCATATCCTGACGCGAGAGGCCCGAAGGTCCCCCTCTTTGAGCCGAAGCTATTATGCGGTATTAGCCATCGTTTCCAATGGTTATCCCCCACATCAGGGCAATTTCCCAGGCATTACTCACCCGTCCGCCGCTCGACGCCGTTAACGTCCCCCGAAGGTTCAGTTAACTCGTTTCCGCTCGACTTGCATGTGTTAGGCCTGCCGCCAGCGTTCAATCTGAGCCATGATCAAACTCTTCAATTTAAGATTTTGTCGGCTCAATGAATACTGAACATTGCTCTTGCTAATAAATAGCATAAGTAATGTTTGAATTGACTGTGCTCTTATTGGTTTTCACTTTTGAAAAAGTAAAACAAAACAGCTCAAGGCTGCTTCCCAATTCGAATGGTCACTTCGTTTCATTGAAACCTAATTTGATACCGAAGTATCTAATTTGATTATCATCAACGAGTGCCCACACAGATTGATAGGTTTAAATTTTTAAAGAACATTTCTTCGAGAAGCTAAACTTTCGTTTTTGAGCCTTTCGGCTTTTCTCTCGAAGTGGGCGGCCATTTTAACTAGATAACTTGTCGTGTCAACCACTTTTTCAAATTATTTTCGTTTAGGCTTTTTGCCCGCCAAACCTGTTGGGCTCTTGCTTTGCTGCCCTCCCGTTTGGTGTGGTGCGCATTATAGGGAGAATGAGAAGTCGCGCAACCCCTTTTTTAATATTTTTTAGAAAAAACGTTCTTTTGATTGAAATACCATCAAAAAACAAAAAGGAGAGTATAAAAACTCTCCTTTTAGCCACAAATCACTAACAATTAGATAAATGCGTACGCATCACCATACATGTGTTCTGATTTTGCCTGCTTGTTTTGCGTAAACTGTTCACGTGCAGCGCCAGCCATTTCGAAACGACCTGCTATATAGATATCGAAATCAGCAAGTGAATCAAAATCATCACTGACCGCTTGAAGTACGTTGCCTTGTTTGCCTGTCCACTCAGCTAGTGTTTCTTCAATAACAGGAATGAACTGAATGCGCTCATGAGCATTGGCGATATCAGCCAGTTCTTGTTTAGCATATAGCTGAGCTTCATCGCGACCACCCCAATATAGATAGATAGGCTGCGCAATGTTTTGGCTGATGCAGTGATCAAGAATAGAACGTACATAGCTAAAGCCAGTGCCACCAGCAATCAATAGAATTGGGCGCTGGCTATCTTCACGAATCCACGCTTCGCCATGAGGGGCATCAATCTGAATGTCGCCACCCACTTCAAGTGCATGCTTCATTGATTCAACCACTTCTAGCGCATAAGCATTGTGCTCTGCAGCGCCAATGTGGAGCTCGATCTCGCCTTCATGACGGCAAGGGCTGCTAGCAATAGAGAAAGGACGCTTGTCGGCCTCTCCCATTACTACCATTAAATACTGACCTGCTTTAAAGCTAACAGGCTGTTCTGGGTGCAGCAAAATTTGATAGGTATTCGCTGCTAAAGGCTCAATAGACTTAACTTTACAATTAATGGTCATGGTTTATCTCTTTTATTCGTCTCCAAAGGTGATCACCAAATCACTCTTTGGATAAGCAAGACAGGAGAACATCCAACCTTGCTGCTTTTCTTTCTCGGTAAGTAATGGTTCCAAATCATAGTCAACCGCACCCGACTCGATACGGCATAAACAAGAAGCGCAGGCCCCCACCATACAACGATGAGGAAAAGCAAGATTCTGGTTGAGCGCAGCCTCTAACACTGTCTGCCCTTCTTCGACTATAAACTCAAGGTTCTGAGGCTTGAGCACTACTCGCTTTGTCATAGGATATTCAGTTCATCCCAAATGCTATCTATCTTTGCAACCAACGCTGGGTCTTTTTTAATTGGTATGCCCCACTCGCGCGTCACTTCGTCTTCAAGTTTATTGGTTGCATCTAAATAAGCTTTAGAGGTGTTATCGTTGACCAATAATGTATCTCTGGACGGATCCATTCTCGTAGTGATCGCCCAAATTACATCATTCCAATCACGCACATTCACGTCTTGATCGCAGGCAACGATAAACTTAGTCGCCAAGTAAGGTGAGAGTATAGCCTCTACTCCTTTCATTACCTCAATAGCTTGACCTGCGCGTTGCTTATCTAGAGTCAGCAGTACCATACGATTTGTACCCGTTCCCGGTGCAATATACAAGTCAGTCACCTCTGGATATTGAGCTGTAACCTGTTTCGTCAATAAGGTTTCATCCCAACTATTCGAGCGCTCGATATCTTGTGCCGTTTGATACTTGGCCGCCTCCAGCTCCAACTCTGCATCCCACTTAATTGTGGCATCCAGTCCCATTTTGGAACCTAAACCGGTAACCGGTGATGCAAAGTCCAAAGAATCTATTGGCGTGCTTTCGATCATCAAGGTATCGCGGCTCGGTACCATATGATCATTCATGGCTTGGGTGACTTGCTGCCAGTCGCGGCCATTGACGCTTTCATCACATACAATGACAAACTTGGTGTACATGAACTGACGCAAGAAAGACCATACCCCCATCATCACACGCTTAGCATGCCCTGGGTATTGCTTCTTCATGGTTACCACCGCCATGCGATACGAACATCCTTCTGGCGGAAGATAAAAGTCTTCAATTTCCGGGAACTGCTTTTGCAAGATTGGCACGAAGACTTCGTTCAGCGACACCCCCAATACAGCCGGTTCATCAGGCGGGCGACCGGTATAAGTGCTGTGATAGATAGGGTTTTCACGCATAGTAATGTGCGTAATAGTAAAGACGTGGTGCTTTTCTTTTTCGTTGTAGTAACCGGTGTGGTCGCCATACGGACCTTCATCGGCAAATTCTTGCGGATCGATATAACCCTCAAGAACAATTTCGGCACTCGCTGGCACTTCAAGATCGTTGCTAACCGATTTGACCACTTCGGTACGTTCACCACGCAGCAATCCAGCGAAGGCATATTCAGACAATGTGTCAGGTACAGGTGTGACCGCCCCAAGAATGGTAGCCGGGTCGGCACCAAATGCAACAGATACCGGGAACGGTTTTCCTGGATTGGTTTCCATCCAGTCTCTTAAATCGAGCGCACCACCACGATGTGCTAGCCAGCGCATGATGATCTTATTCTTAGCTATCTTCTGCTGGCGATAAATACCTAGATTTTGACGCTTCTTATTCGGCCCTTTAGTGACCGTTAGTCCCCATGTTAGCAAGGGTGCGACATCATCAGGCCAGCAACTCATTACTGGGATTTTATCAAGGTCGACTTCGTCACCTTGCCAAACGACTTGCTGGCAAGCGGCTTTACGCAGCCTTTTGGCTGGCATATGCAGCACTTTCTTAAATAGAGGGATTTTATTGATCGCATCTTTAAAGCCACGCGGGGGCTCAGGCTCTTTTAGGTAGGCCAGTAGTTTACCTACTTCTCTAAGCTCAGAGACTTGCTGTCGACCCATTCCCATTGCAACACGTTCAGGGGTACCAAATAAATTGGTCAACACTGGCATGTCATAGCCAATCGGGTTTTCGAACAGCAGAGCGGGTCCACCTGCTCGCAGAGTTCTGTCGCTGATCTCCGTCATTTCATAATCAGGGTCGACGGGGTGAGAGATGCGCTTGAGCAGCCCCTGGCTTTCCAGGTGCTGAGTGAAATCACGTAAGTCCTTGTAAATCATAGGGGATACTTCGCCTTGAAAGAGGGTACCATTATATACGCAAATCTATCATCGGGCGAAATGTCCTCTGCGACGTTGAGAAGCTGAGAGAATTCAGCTAATTAGACAGAGCTTGCAACACCAAACTTGCTTTCACCTGACTATTGGTCGACAACACATCCCTCACCCACCCTCCATGACCATTCTGCGCCAATTGACTGGCGACAAAACTAGCGTCTTCCACCTTGGTCATTCGTGTCACCAAGAAGGTCTTCACTTCATTCGGTAATGGGGTGATTTGAGCAAGTTCAGTGATCGCCTGACGTTTTAAACTCGGATTACGTGCAGCCGCCATGATTTGCTGCTGAGCAAACGGAGAAGAAAGACTCGCTAGCCTCTCTAATTCTACTTGGCTGTGATAATCCGCGCGCATTTTCCACAGTAAGTCATACAAGGCTGCGTCTTCATTCACTTGCGCCATTCGCACCAATACGCGAGTTGAAGGCAACCACTCGGTGATATTGGTATCGGTAAGTTGCTGAGTAATAAATGCGTTCGCTTTCGGTGACAGACTATCAAATTCTTTGACTAATAAGTCCTCGCGGATCTTACGTTCATAATCACTACCCTCAGATAGCCAGTCACGTAATACCAACTGCTCACTTTCCGCCTGCAAGATAAACTCCAAGGTTTTTTGGTCACTGTTCCAGCGCTTAATCAAGCGCGCAGAAATAGCTGGGTAGTTAAACGCAGGAATCGAAAACTCGTAGCCATCACCACGTTCGAGCATAGTGTAGGTAGGTGGCAGGGATTTTTGGCCTTGAACGAAAATGGCCATTTTAGGGGAAAGAATGCGTTCGTTGTCTTCAATATGTTTGAGCAACAAAAACCTCGCCACTTCTTGCTGAGGCAACGCGAGTCTATTTAACGCAAATTTAAGGCCGTCGGTGTCATCTTGTTCCACCAACAATAAAAAATCGTCGACTTTTTGCAGCACCACTGGGCTTTGCAACCAGCGTTCTACTTCCTGCTGCGTCATTTCCTTAGACGCGTGCACCGGTTGTGAGAATGAAACAACCAATACGAGGAGTAACGACGCTAACCATCCTTGTAGCATATTAACCTCCTGTTAACACACTCAGTATTGTGCGCGTGAAACAGGGGAAGTGCAAACAAAAACGTCACCCTATAAGGGTGACGTTTAAAATTTGAGACTCGTTGTCCGCTTTGCGGACAAGTTTAACGATTACTGGCGACGCATCGCGTCAAAGAACTCATCGTTAGTCTTAGTCATTGCAAGCTTGTCGATTAGGAATTCCATCGCATCGATTTCGCCCATTGGGTGAACAATCTTACGTAGAATCCACATCTTCTGTAGCTCATCGGCTTTCGTTAGTAGCTCTTCGCGACGTGTACCTGAGCGGTTGAAGTCAATCGCTGGGAAGACACGCTTTTCAGCAATCTTACGGTTTAGGTGCAGTTCCATGTTACCTGTACCTTTAAACTCTTCGTAGATAACTTCATCCATCTTAGAGCCAGTATCGACTAGCGCTGTTGCGATGATAGTTAGGCTGCCGCCTTCTTCTACGTTACGAGCTGCACCGAAGAAACGCTTAGGACGGTGTAGTGCGTTCGCGTCAACACCACCAGTAAGAACCTTACCTGATGAAGGTACTACCGTGTTGTAAGCACGAGCTAGACGAGTGATAGAATCCAGTAGGATAACCACGTCTTTCTTGTGTTCAACAAGGCGCTTCGCTTTCTCGATAACCATCTCAGCAACTTGAACGTGACGAGACGCTGGTTCATCAAACGTCGATGCCACAACTTCACCTTTAACTAGGCGCTGCATCTCTGTTACTTCTTCCGGACGTTCGTCGATAAGAAGAACCATCAATTCACATTCAGGGTGATTGTGAGCAATGCTCTGTGCAATGTTCTGAAGCAACATTGTCTTACCCGCTTTTGGCGGAGCAACAATCAGACCACGCTGACCTTTACCAATTGGCGATGCTAGATCAAGAACACGCGCCGTAATGTCTTCTGTTGAACCGTTACCACGCTCCATAGTCATGCGTTCGTTGGCATGCAGAGGGGTTAGGTTTTCAAACAGGATCTTGTTACGAGCGTTATCTGGTTTGTCAGCGTTAACAGTGTTTACTTTTAGAAGTGCGAAATAGCGCTCACCGTCTTTTGGTGGACGAATCTTACCGGCAATTGAATCACCTGTACGCAGGTTGAAACGGCGAATTTGGCTAGGAGAGACATAAATATCATCTGGGCCAGCAAGGTAAGAACTGTCTGCACTACGCAGGAAACCAAAACCATCTTGAAGAATCTCTAAGACCCCGTCACCAAAGATATCTTCACCACTTTTCGCATGGGCTTTTAAGATGGCGAAGATAATGTCTTGCTTACGCAGACGAGCTAAGTTTTCCAGACCAAGAGATTCGCCAAGTTTAACGAGCTCAGAAACAGGTCTGTTCTTCAATTCTGTTAAGTTCATTGTGGTGGATGTTTGTTTAGTCAAAATAGGATCTGTTTTGTTGTTAAGAAGGATTTGGTCACAGGATCGACCAAGAAGTGAACACTTGTTTAATTAACGTGCGATAAATTATCACTAAAAAAGAGTCTAGTCTAGCTTTGAAAAAAACAAAACCGTGTATTTGTTAAGATACACGGTTTTCGTTGCTTTTCATTATAAGTTCTCGTCTAAGAACTCTTTTAGCTGAGTTTTTGACAGTGCGCCAACCTTAGTTGCTGCCACTCCGCCATCTTTGAAAAGTAGTAGCGTTGGAATGCCACGAATACCAAACTTAGGTGGAGTACCCGCGTTTTGGTCGATGTTTAGCTTGCCGATAGTGAGTTTGCCTTCGTACTCATCTGCGATTTCATCGAGGATTGGGGCAATCATCTTACAAGGACCACACCACTCCGCCCAGAAGTCAACAAGAACCGGGCCTGCAGCATTAATTACGTCAGTTTCAAAACCGTCATCCGTCAGCTGCAAAATCTTTTCACTCATCTTTCACTCCGATATTTTTTGTATTGATGAGATAATCACCAACAATTAGATCTCCTATTGGAATGTATTTACCTTCGTATTGCAAGCTTAAGCTGATATTCTATAGCAATGAAAAAGACGCATATCACAGAGCAAAAGTTCGCCGATTTGGAATTGCACCCCCAAATCATTGAAGGATTGGAAAAAAAAGGGTTCGAATATTGCACCCCTATCCAAGCCTTGGCGTTGCCGGTACTGCTCGCCGGCCGAGATATTGCAGGACAGGCCCAAACCGGGACTGGAAAAACGCTCGCGTTTCTCACTGCTACCTTCAACCATCTACTAAACACGCCTGAACATGAAGGCCGCAAAGCGACTCAGCCGCGCGCGATCATCATGGCTCCAACACGCGAACTTGCTATTCAGATCCACAATGATGCCAAACCGCTCATTGAAAGCACGGGTCTAAAAACAGCACTTGCGTACGGCGGCGATAGCTACGATAAGCAGCTAGCGAAGCTTGAACAAGGCGTCGATATCCTTATTGGTACCTGTGGTCGTATTATCGATTTCTACAAGCAGCGTGTCTTTAACCTCAACAACATTCAAGCTGTGGTTCTTGATGAAGCCGATCGCATGTTCGATCTTGGCTTTATTAAAGACATTCGCTTCTTGTTCCGTCGTATGCCTGAGCCAAAAGACCGTCTCAACATGCTGTTCTCCGCGACCTTGTCATACCGTGTACAAGAGCTAGCGTTCGAGCACATGCACAACCCAGAGCACGTCGTGGTTGAGCCTGAGCAAAAGACCGGTCATCGCATTCAAGAAGAGCTGTTCTACCCATCAAACAATGAAAAGATGGCGCTACTGCAAACGTTAGTAGAAGAAGAATGGCCTGATCGCGCTATTATCTTTGCCAACACCAAACATAAGTGTGAAAAAGTGTGGGGTCACCTTGCTGCAGACGGCCATCGCGTCGGTCTTTTGACCGGTGATGTACCACAGAAGAAGCGTGAAAAGATCCTTGAGCAATTCACAAAGGGTGATGTAGATATTCTGGTTGCGACGGATGTTGCAGCGCGTGGTCTGCACATCCCTCAAGTGACGCACGTATTCAACTACGACCTACCTGACGACTGTGAAGATTATGTACACCGTATTGGCCGTACTGGTCGCGCAGGTGCAAGTGGTCACTCTATCAGCTTCGCTTGTGAAGAGTACGCGATCAACTTGCCAGCGATTGAAGAGTACATCGAACACTCAATTCCAGTGTCGGACTATGACTCAAGTGCCCTTTTGACTGAGCTGCCTGCGCCGTTGGTTATGAAGAGCCGTAACTCAGGCCCACGTCGCACCAATACGGGTGGCTCGCGCCCATCAAACAGAAAGCCTCAAAGAAGGCCACGTTCACCAAAGTCTTGATAGGCAGTGATCGTATATAAGCAGTAATCTGAACAGGAAGTATGCAGTTTTTATGAGTCTCGCAGTGAATTCTTCACCTTTGTATGCGGCTATCGATCTTGGCTCCAACAGTTTCCATATGTTGGTTGTTCGCCATATCGATGGCAGCATTCAGACCATGGCCAAGATAAAACGCAAAGTGCGTTTGGCCGCAGGCCTTGATGATGAGATGGCCCTCAGTCAAGAAGCAATGCAACGTGGTTGGGATTGCCTAAGTCTTTTCGCGGAAAGACTTCAAGATATCCCAAAAGAAAACATTCGCATTGTCGGTACCGCCACTTTGCGAACCGCAACCAACGTGGATGTTTTCTTGGCAAAGGCCAATGAGATTTTGGGTTACCCAATCCAAGTGATCTGTGGAGAAGAAGAAGCGGCGACTATTTATAAGGGTGTAGCGCATACTTCGGGTGGCACAGGCCGTCGTCTTGTCGTCGATATTGGCGGCGCCAGTACCGAGCTAATTATTGGTGAAGGCTTTGAGCCTAAGGCACTAACTAGCCTAAAGATGGGTTGTGTAACTTGGTTAGAGCGCTTCTTTAAAGACCGCCAGTTAAATAAAGCGAACTTTGATCGCGCTATCGAGGGTGCCAAACAGACACTTGCCCCAATCCTAGAGCAGTATCAAGGGTTGGGTTGGGACGTCTGTGTAGGTGCGAGTGGTACCGTGCAAGCATTGCAAGAGATCATGTTAGCGCAAGGGATGGATGAGGTTATCACCCACGCCAAGCTAAAGCGTCTGCAAAAACAAGCGATGTTAGCTGACCACCTCGAAGAGCTGGACATTGATGGCCTGACGTTAGAGCGTGCTTTAGTGTTTCCGAGTGGGTTATCGATTCTGATTGCCATCTTCGAATTGCTCAATATCGAGTCCATGACCCTCGCCGGTGGCGCACTGCGTGAAGGCATGGTGTATGACATGGTCAAAGAACTTCAGCAAGATGACATTCGTGCCCGTACCATTAACAGTGTACAAATCCGCTGTCAGCTAGACGTCGAATACGGTGAGCAAGTCGCAGCAACGGCCACCAGCTTACTGGCCAGTTGTGGCGGAGACACCTGGGTAGAAGAGCCGCACGCCATTGCACTACTTGACGCGGCGTCAAAACTGCATGAAATCGGCCTTACGCTAGACTTTAAAAAGGCAGGCGAGCATAGTGCGTACTTACTTCAAAACTTGGATTTACCCGGTTTTACTCGCGCGCAAAAGCACCTCTTAGCCGAAGTCGTTCGTCGCTACAAAGACCAATTAACACCTCTGCCTTCGCAACATGCACTGTCGACACAAAGCGCCGAGCGCGTACTTAGACTGCTGCGTTTATCGGTGATCATTACTCACCGTCGTCAGCGCAGCCTACAGCCGAAATTTGCCGTCGAGTGTGCAGGGAACAGCTTAACACTGTCCATCGACAAACAGTGGTTAGATGCTCACCCGCTCTCAGCAGCAGAGCTGGAGATCGAATCGAACCGCCAGTCGGATGCTGGATGGCCATTAACCATTCAAGCGGTCTAAGCGGTTACTGCCAGAATAAAAAAATCCCGAACTGCAGAGTTCGGGATTTTTTTATGCCGCTGTTTTATACCACTCAGTACCGGTTAAGCCTTAACGCCCGTCACCTTTAATTCTGGATTCACCGCCGTTAGCTTCTTCACTAAAAAGTTCAATAACACCCCGTACATCGGAACAAACAGTCCCAGACTGATAACTAACTTAAAGCCATAGTCGACTAAGGCGATTTCAGTCCAATGCTCCGCCATAAACGGATCTGGGCTTTGGTAGAATGCGATCGCAAAAAAGGCGAGTGTATCGAGCGCGTTACCAAACAGTGTTGAACATGTCGGAGCAACCCACCACTGCTTCATTTGACGTAAGCGGTTGAAGACATGCACATCCAGGATTTGTCCTAGCAGATAAGCCATAAAGCTTGCCACTGCAATTCGTGCAACAAACAGATTGAACTCACCTAAATGACTCAAACCTTGGAACTGCCCTTCAAAGAACAACACCGATAATCCATACGACACCGCTAAAGCAGGCAGCATCACCAAAAAGATGATCTTACGCGCCAGTCCAGCACCAAAGATGCGTACCGTCAGGTCTGTTGCAAGGAAAATGAACGGGAATGTAAACGCGCCCCACGTGGTGTGGAAACCAAAAATAGTAAAGGGTAGCTGAACCAGATAGTTACTGGATGCAATGATCACTAAGTGAAATAGGACGAGGAACGTCAGGGCTTTGCGCTGCTGCGCAGGAGAAAATGGGTTCATATTGTACCTTTTTCGTTTTTCTTGGGGTTGAGGGAACCCAAGTTGAGGCAAAGCCTCGAGTGACTAATAAAATGTGCTTTTGCCGCACCTTAGCTTACTTAACAGTTAACTTGGTTCAGCGGCGGGCGATTATACATTAATCACTTTGAGGTGCAATAGGCGCGGCAATAGCAATCGTTTACTGTCAAACTCACACGACGAAGGATTAAAAACCGCGACGAAACAGCCCAGCTAGGAAGTCTAACTCTTCTTTGCTGCCAGCGATATCGATAGCTTCAAACCACATTGATTCACTGTAGTGCTCACCTTTTAGTAACATGCGACAGCCTTCAAAATCCACCAGCCAAGTATGAATATCGGCATCCCATTGCTTCTCAATAACGGTAGCAGATAACTGAGTCAACATCGCCATGGCGAGCGCATCAAAGCTATCAAAATCAAAAGAAGGCGTAACGATAAGTAGCTTGCCCTCTTGTTCAATATATTCACGAAGACCAAAATCAGCCATGACCAGTCAGATGCTCCTGTATTAAGTCGAGGAATGGGTCGGCATATTTCTCAAGCTTGCGCTCACCCACCCCATTCACGGCAAGCATTTCACCATACGACGTCGGTAAGATCTCCGCCATATCAATCAAAGTCGCATCACTGAACACCACATACGGTGGTAAACCGTCTTCGTCAGCGATCGACTTACGCAGTTTACGAAGCTTAGCGAACAGCTTCTTATCATAGTGTTTCGATGCGAGCTTATCCGATTTAGCGCTGCGCGCCGCGGTATCAAGCCTTGGTACGGCCAGCTCAAGTGTGGTTTCTCCGCGCAATAACGGGCGCGCTTCTTCTGTCAGCTGCAATGTTGAGTTGCGAGTGATGTTCTGGCTCAGCAAACCTTTGTGCACCAACTGCCTGAAGATACTGACCCAATAATCGTGACTATGGTCTCGGCCTATCCCGTAAGTGGTGAGCTTGTCATGACCATGTTCGCGAATACGGATATTCGACATGCCACGTAATACTTCCACCACATAACTGATACCAAAGCTCTGATTGACGCGATAGACACAAGACAGTGCCTTTTGCGCTTCTTGCGTGGCATCAAAGTGCTTAGGGGGATCGAGACAAATATCGCAGTTGCCACACGGCTGCTCACGATACTCGCCAAAATAGTTCAATAGCACCTGACGTCGACAGGTTTGTGCCTCCGCAAATGCGCTCATCGCATTCAACTTATGGCTTTCCACCTGCTTTTGTGGCCCTTCGGGTTTCTCATCCACCATGCGACGTAACCACCCCATATCTGCTGGGTCGTACAGCATCATGGCTTCGGCCGGCAAACCATCGCGCCCGGCTCGGCCGGTCTCTTGGTAATAAGACTCGATGTTACGCGGGATATCAAAGTGAGCAACGAAACGTACGTTCGGTTTGTTGATGCCCATACCAAAGGCTACCGTCGCCACCACGACTTGAATGTCGTCTCGCTGAAAAGCATCTTGAACATACGCGCGCTCATCGGTATCCATGCCCGCATGATAGCCAGCGGCTCGAATATGGTTTCCACACAACTTTTCGGTGAGCATTTCCACCTTTTTGCGACTGCCGCAATAGATGATTCCGCTACCGCCTTTGTTTTCACCAAGAAAACGTACGATCTGTGAAACCGGCTTGTGTTTTTCAACCAAGGTGTAGCGAATATTGGGTCTATCGAAACTGCCCAAATACTCATGCGGATTTTGCAAGTTAAGTCGATGGATAATGTCTTTGCGAGTCGCATCGTCAGCGGTTGCAGTCAGCGCCACGACAGGCACATAAGGGAACTGTTCTTTCAAACGGCCAAGCGCAGCGTACTCTGGGCGGAAATCGTGTCCCCATTGCGAGATACAGTGTGCTTCATCCACCGCAATCATCGACAGTTCTATGTGCCCGAGTCGTTCGATAAAGTCATGCATCAACACTCGCTCTGGCGATACATACACCAGCTTAAGCTGGCCAGTATTCATGCGGCGATAGATATCAATCAACGCCTCTCGCGATTGAGTCGAGTTGATGCACTCAGCGGCAACACCGTCGGCTTTAAGCTGATCGACTTGGTCTTTCATCAGGGAAATCAGTGGCGAGATGACCAGCGTTACGCCAGGGCGCACCAAGGCTGGGATCTGATAACAGAGAGATTTACCGCCACCCGTTGGCATGATAACTAAGCCATCATTACCTGCAATAGCGCTATCGATGACTTCTTGCTGTCCCGGTCGAAACTCTTGATAGCCGAAAACGGACTCTAAGACCGACTGCGAACTGGGTAGCGATTCAGATTGTTCTGCAGCGAGTACAGCGGTCATGCAATATCCTGATGAAAGTCTTTGATAGGTCGAAAACGCTACATTGTAGAGGTGTTACCACGCGAAGGAAACTCAATTTACTCAGCGAGGTGAAGAAAAAGTAACGCCATATCGCGCATTAAATAGTCCAAATCTACACAACACGTTATACTCAAACGCTTTCCTCCCCCTTATTTGGTCACAGACCCGCTCTTGAGAAAATTTGCATGTCACTAGAAGAACAACAAAGAGCCAAACAAGGCGTATTGCTCGCCATCGGTGCTTACACTATGTGGGGCATAGCTCCCATCTACTTCAAAGCACTCAGTGCTGTCTCCCCTCTAGAAATCCTCAGTCACCGTGTGGTTTGGTCGTTTGTATTGCTGACGGCTCTGCTTCACTTTGGCCGTCGCTGGCGTGGTGTCCGCGATGTCCTTCGCTCCAAAAAGAAGATGGGCTATCTGATTACCACCGCCCTGCTGGTTGGCGTCAATTGGCTTATCTTCATATGGGCGGTGAATGCCAACCACATGCTCGATGCCAGCCTAGGGTATTACATTAACCCACTGATCAACGTGATACTTGGCATGTTGTTTTTGGGTGAGCGACTTAGAAAATTGCAGTGGTTTGCCGTCGCGCTCGCAACCATTGGCGTGTTGATCCAGCTAATAGCATTTGGCTCAGTGCCTGTCGTCGCACTGGCCTTGGCGATGAGTTTTGGTCTCTATGGACTGCTTCGTAAGAAAGTCAGTTTGGATGCCCAAACCGGCCTGTTTATTGAGACTTTGGTAATGCTGCCCGCAGCGGCGATTTATATCCTGTTCATCGCTGATACCGCAACATCAAACATGATGGATAACAGTGCGACACTGAATCTATTGCTTATCTCAGCGGGTATTGTAACGACACTGCCCCTGCTTTGCTTTACCGGTGCAGCGACTCGCTTAAAACTATCAACATTAGGCTTCTTCCAATATATTGGTCCTAGCTTGATGTTTTTATTGGCAGTATTGGTGTATGGCGAAGCCTTTACCCTGGATAAGGCTCTGACCTTTGGTTTCATCTGGAGCGCATTAGTGGTGTTTAGCTTAGATGGACTGAAAACCAGCCGAGCCAACAAAAAACGCTAATTCAACATTATTGATGCCTGAGGTGTCCATTTTTTACAAGACACCTCACCTTTCCACCTCCTATACTGGAACCACTGTTATTAATAGAAGGAGATCACATGGAGAAGATAGATTATCTGTCATCGCCGATCCCGGCTATTAATCTCATTAGTGGCCGCTACAAAAAGTTTGCCTTTCAAAAGCACTACCACCTCGACTATCACTTTGGGTTGATTGTCAGTGGTCAGCAGCAATTCCAACTAAAAGGCACATCGTATACCAGCGGCCCCGGTGACCTCGTGCTCATGCCACCCGACGAGCTCCATGATGGGCAATCTCGTCATGAAGAAGGCTACCAGGTTAAAGTACTCACCGTTTCAGCACCTTGGCTGACTCAGTTTGCCATGAGTAATGACACTGGTGGTTTAGGTTTTCGTTCTCCAATTGTGCGTGAACCTGAATTGTTTCGCTCATTACTCAATGTCCATACAACATTGAGTAGCGGTAAAATGAGCGCATTGGCACTGGACTGTATCCCACTAGATGGCTTTCAAAACTTACTGGATAGACACGGTAGACCGCTGTCTGCTGAGCCCCATGCCATTGGCTCTCAGTCTCTTCAACGGGTTCGCGAGTACATAATGGCGCACCTTGATCAGGCAATCCGACTTGAGCAACTTGCTGGGCTTTGTGATTTAAGCCCCCGACAATTTCATCGCCAATTTAAATTGGCAACGGGCATGTCGCCACACGCCTGGCTGACCCGACTTAGGCTTGAAAAAAGCATGACTCTGATGAAAGCGGGACAGTCAGCGGTGAAAGTCGCACTGCAGACAGGTTTTTACGATCAGGCACACTTTAGTAAGGCTTTTCGAAACGTGTATGGCGTTTCACCTTCAAACATCAACTAACTAACTTCGATACCACCATGAATGAACTTACTATCTTAATGACACTGGCCACGGTGCACTTTGTTGCGCTCATGAGTCCGGGCCCAGACTTTGCACTTGTGGTACAAAATGCCACTCGGTTTGGGCGCCAAACTGGCTTCTATATTGCTCTTGGGCTTTCCTTTGGCATCTTACTTCACTCAATATTCAGTCTGACCGGTGTCAGCTATGTCGTGCACCAACACCCAACTCTGTTTGCTTTGATGCAAATCGCTGGCGGCAGTTACCTACTTTACCTCGGTGTCGGAGCGTTACGCTCTGTATCTGGTCGATGGGCACAGCGCCACCAACCAGGCGACCTCGCCAACGACCCGAGCTTGCTACTCTCAAGTCGCAGACAAGCATTTTCTCGTGGCTTTACCACCAATATTCTCAACCCTAAGGCATTAGTGTTTTTTATCAGTTTGATGTCGAGCTTGGTACCCTCAACCATGTCGATTCCAGGCAAGATCACCGCACTAGTGATTCTGTGGTCACTGTCTTTAGCCTGGTTTTCTTTCTTAGCGTGGGCATTATCGACAAAGCGCATGCAACGCAAGTTGGGGGCTGCAGCGATCTATATTGACGGACTGTGTGGCGTGCTCTTTTCTGGAATTGGTGTGACCATCTTCACACAGGTATTTTTCAGCCTATAGTGCATTTTGCGCCATTAGACACGAAGCGTGTGCGAGATCTCTCACAAAGCCTTAGGCCTTTATCGCTTCGTGCTACAAGCGTTCAACCCTAAAGAACCATAAGTCATTGTTTTATAACGATAATAGATAAATTCTCTTTCTTGAGGCGAAACAAAACTGCCGATTTAACCGATTGCTCAGAGGCTGTTTTCGTTTAATATTAATCATGTCGGAAGGATGCTGACACGGAACAGGAAACGCTCACGGATTTGGGCATCTTCAGGAAGAAGATACGGTTATTCAGGATGAATGATCGGCATGGAAAGCAAATTGGACATTGAATGGACGCAATAGTAACTAGGATGGTTACTACTAAGGAAAGACAATGGACACCTCTGGATGAGGCAAGGACTTAGCATCAGGATGATGTCAGGGACACCGCTCAGGGAACAAGTGAAGTGCGCTAACGAGGATTGTTAGCAGATCAGGATAAGATCATTAGGACACCGCTAGGAAGGCGACGAAAGGACTAAGCTGACGGATTACAGCACACTATCATGGATTAGATGCATGGAGCACTTTTAGTAGCCGGATTGCTGCGAGTAAGACTATAACCCCGATGGGCGCAAGCCCTCGGGGTTTTTCTTTGTCTGCGGTTTACCGCTTCAGATACCATTCAATCGAGATCAGCAGATACAAAAAAGGAGCTCATCACTCAGCTCCTTTTCCTTTAAACCGCCCTACTAAGTGGTTTACAGCTTTTCAAGTTTGGCGTACTGCGTCACCAACCACTTAATACCTTCACCATTAAAGGCAACTTGCACACGGCTCTGAGGACCACTTCCTTCAAAGTTTATGATGGTTCCTTCACCAAATTTAGGGTGCATCACGCGCTCGCCCAAATTAAAGCCCGTTTCGTTGAAGTTATTCTTCACTTCCGTTTGGCTAAAGCGGCCAGCAGTGGTTGGGCGACTTACTTGCGCCTTCATGCGAACTTCTTGCAAACACGTTTCTGGCAGCTCACGAATAAAGCGCGACGGCTTGTGATACTTGTCTTGTCCATACAGACGGCGCATCTCGGCGTAAGTGATAAACAGCTTTTCCATGGCGCGCGTCATACCTACGTAACAGAGACGGCGCTCTTCCTCTAACCTGCCCGCTTCTTCTGCTGACATTTGGCTTGGGAACATGCCTTCTTCAACGCCGACCATAAACACCATAGGGAACTCTAGACCCTTTGCACTGTGCAGCGTCATCAGTTGGACCGCATCATCAAACTCATCAGCTTGTCCTTCTCCCGCTTCTAACGCTGCATGAGTTAAGAACGCCGTCAGTAACGTCATATCTTCCGCTTCTTCAGGTTTCTCAAACTGACGCGTTGCGGTTACGAGCTCTTCCAAGTTTTCAATACGCGCCTTAGACTTTTCGCCCTTCTCTTGCTCATACATAGCAAATAGCCCAGAGGTCTTAATCACATGGTCAGTTTGCTCATGAAGCGGCGATTCAAACGTGTCGTCTTCGAGTGCGTTGATAAGCTCAATAAAACGCGACAACGCGCCGGCAGCACGCCCAGCAAGAACTTTCTCATCCAGTAATGCAATACTTGCTTCCCACAGCGTTGCACCGCGATCGCGAGCGGCGAAACGAATGGTATCTAGGGTTTTATCCCCCAACCCACGAGTTGGTGTATTCACAATACGCTCGAATGCTGCATCATCATTGCGATTAGCCATCAAGCGCAAATAACCCAAGGCATCTTTGATCTCTTGGCGCTCGAAGAATCGCATACCACCATAAATACGGTATGGCAGCTGTGCTTGAATCAAGGCCTCTTCGAGAACACGAGACTGGGCATTATTTCGGTACAGCATGGCGCAGTCCGTAAGGCTGCCACCTTTATCCTGCCACTCTTTGATCTTACCGACAGCAAAACGCGCTTCATCGAGTTCGTTATACGCAGAGTAGACCGAAATCTTTTCGCCTTCATTGCCCTCGGTCCACAGCTCCTTGCCCATACGCTCGGTATTATTGGCAATCAGCTCATTGGCGGCCTCTAGAATGGTTTTCGTCGAACGATAGTTCTGCTCTAGGCGAATGGTTTTCGCACCTAAGTATTCATCCAAGAATTTTTGAATATTCTCAACCTTGGCGCCGCGCCAGCCATAGATCGACTGATCATCATCACCGACAATCATTACCTTACAGTCAGCACCGGTCATCATACGCAGCCAAGCGTATTGAATGTTGTTGGTATCTTGGAATTCGTCCACCAAAATGTGCTTAAAGCGGGCTTGATAATGCTCTCTAACAAACCTGTTGTCGCGTAGCAGTTCATGGGCGCGCAATAGGATTTCGGCAAAATCCACCAGCCCAGCACGATCGCACGCTTCTTGGTACGCGGTATATATTTGTAGATAAGTCTTGGTGACAGGATCTTGATAGCTATCAATATGCTGTGGTCGCAAGCCTTCGTCTTTTTTACCGTTGATCCACCAGGCAGCTTGACGGGCTGGCCATTGCTTCTCGTCGAGATTCTGCGCTTTGATTAAGCGCTTAAGCAACCTTTGCTGATCATCGGTATCAATGATTTGAAAGTCTTCTGGAAGTTTGGCATCAAGATAATGTGCGCGAAGGATACGGTGACAAATACCATGAAACGTGCCATTCCACATACCCGACGCACTGCCCATCATCAGCTCTTCAATACGCCCTCTCATTTCCGCAGCCGCTTTATTGGTAAAGGTCACGGACATAATGGAAAACGGAGACGCATTCTCTACTGACATAAGCCAAGCGATGCGGTGAACAAGCACCCGTGTTTTACCACTACCGGCGCCGGCAAGAACGAGCATGTGCTCTAGAGGGGCTGCAACAGCTTCACGCTGCTTGTCATTGAGACCGTCGAGAAGAAGAGAAGGATCCATGGTGAGTCTTATCTACTGGTTATTTATACATATCGGTTGATTATAACTCAAACAGTCGCGCCATTTCAGAAAAAGTTCTGTTTTTTTAAAAGACAATAAATCCCTTAAAATCATAACCATACGGCAGCATTTAACATTTTATTAAAAATATTATGATCTTTTTGAAAGATTTATCTTCCCCTTCCTATCCTATTGGTTAAGCAAGTCGCAAACAGCGGCCTGTGAAAATAAACCACAAGGATCAAGTCTCGAGGAAAGAACTATGAAAACTACCAATCTAGCTATCACAGCAGCTGTTACCGGTCTAATCGCTCTTGGCGGTGCAACACTTGGCGCAGCACCTGCTCATGCTGCCGACAAAGAAAAATGCTATGGCGTATCAAAAGCAGGCCAAAACGATTGTGCGACTAAAACCAGTTCATGTGCAGGTACAGCCAAAGAAGACAACCAAAAAGATGCCTTTGTTGTCGTTCCTAAAGGTCTATGTGACAAACTCGCGGGCGGTAGCACAGAGTCTGCCTAGTCCCTCGCATGCCAGAAGCATTAATGTTATCTGCATAGCTTGATTGTCGCTTTGTCTTCACTTTGTTTGTTCATACCAATTCAAGTGACAGCATTATCGGAGGGGCGTAACGGTACGCCCTTTTCGTTTTCTACAACTTACCCACAGAACCTATCAGATCTGGGAGATCATTATGGATCGAAGTCGTGCCTTTGAACTTGTTGGCGTTGGACTGCGCACGCCACATCTAGACTATTTTGAGCAAAACGCTCATCAGGTGGGCTGGTTAGAGATTCATAGTGAAAACTACTTCTTAACGCATAGCGCTGAATATCGCCAACTAAAAGCGATTCGCGAACAAGTCGACATCAGTTGTCATGGTATTGGCTTGTCTTTGGGTTCAGCCTCTACCGTCAATATTAACCACATAAAGCAGCTGAAACAGTTACTCGATGATATTCAACCTTTCGCGGTGTCCGATCACCTGAGTTGGAGTGAGCATGGCGGGCATTATTTCAATGACCTGTTACCGCTGCCCTATACAGAGGAAGCGCTGACGCTTTTTTGTCGTAATGTGATTCAGGTACAAGATGCGCTCCAACGACCGTTGTTGGTGGAGAACCCTTCGAGTTATCTGCGTTTTCAACACTCCACCATTCCAGAGTGGGAATTTTTAGCCGAAGTACAGCGCCAGACAGACTGTCGGTTGTTACTGGATCTCAACAACGTGCATGTCTCCTGTTTCAACCACGGCTACGATGCCAACCGCTATCTAAGCGCAATTGACCCAACCAGTGTCGATGAAATCCATCTGGCTGGATTTACCCGCAAGCAGCTCGATCAAGGTGAAATTTGGATAGATACTCACAGTGCTAGAGTGTCGGCAGAAGTCTGGGAGCTCTACCGCTCTTGGGTTTGCACCAACACTCCAATACCGACTTTGATTGAATGGGACTTAGAGATTCCTGCCCCGCAAGTGTTACTTGAAGAGGCAGAGAAAGCCATCAACATACTTATCGAACATGGTGACCGTTCACTAAGGAGTGCGTCATGATGATGAACCTCAATGAACTGCAGGCCGCCTTTAGTCGCTCGCTACGCCACCAGGACAATAGCGTTGAGAGCGTCATTATCGCCGATCACTTTAGTGCCCATGAACGCCTTCAGATATACCGCAACAACTTTACCATCAGTTTAAGCGAGGCGCTCGAAGCTTGCTATCCGATCACATTGCAACTCGTTGGTGAAGAGTGCTTTCAATCCATGGCCAAATATCATGTCATGCGGTGTCCTCCAACGACGGCGAATGTCATTCATTATGGCGAAGGTTTTGCTCAGTCAGTCGCAAAACTGGAAAACATCATCAACGCTGTACCCTACTTAGTCGATGTGATGGCATTAGAATGGGCGATTGATATGCTACAACAGCGACCACCCTCCACCGCGCCAACAACCATCGAGCCTTTGGTCAATATGAATGCGGTACCAGAGACGCGACATAGCGAACTAGTGTTTCATGTGAAACCAAATCACTTTGTCCTATCATCACAATTTTCTATCGGCAGCTTAGTTAATGCCATACATAGTAATGACCTAGATAACTTCAACATCAATCAACCCGAATGCGTACTGGTTATCAAGCAAGGTTTAGCGAAACCGACTCTCCATATTATCGACCACGATATATCACTGCTGCTAGAGGGACTATCTTGCCAGCAACCTCTTAAGGTCATTGACCCAGCTCTCCTGTCAGCACTGCCCCGCTTGTTCGCCTTGGATCTTGTAGCTGGATTCACTCTGGATAATGAGAACACCGAAAGGAGCATGTTATGAAATCAACACTTTCTCTCTGGCTTGTTCGTTATGACAAGCTTATCGACACACTGCAAGCAGGCTTTGTACCTCTGCTGTTATTATTCTGTCGCTTGTGGGTGGCCTGGGTATTCTTTAAATCAGGGCTGACCAAGATTGGATCTTGGGATAGTACGCTGTATCTGTTTGAACTTGAGTACCAAGTCCCTATCTTGCCTTGGGAACTTGCCGCCTATATGGGTACCGCCGCAGAGTTGATTCTGCCGGTGTTTTTGGCGTTAGGTCTGTTGACGCGACCAATGGCAGCCATTTTGTTTGTGTTTAACATTATAGCCGTCGTCTCTTACCCACTACTTTGGGAAAAAGGCTTCTATGATCACCAATTATGGGGACTTATGATATTGGTAGTGGTTGTATGGGGACCAGGTCCACTATCGGCAGACAAAGTGATTCGCTCACAAATAAAATAGCCATGGTAAACAAGGTTAAGAAATAAAAAGCCCCGTATTGATACGCAACGTAGTTCATTTAAGAGGAGCAGCGTTGCGATTAACAGGGTATCGGGTTTTTGATATTTTTACCGCCCTAGGCCGGTTTGGCTTAGGGCGTTTGTCTATAAAGAGGATGGATAGGTCGCCTCGAAGGCTCTTTAAGCGTTTCGGCGTGTTACCTAAGGATACCGCTTTACTCATCACTTTGAGCTGGCTGGCTATAAATTGGCAAGCATACTTAAAACTTATTTCATTAGGTAAGCGCCCGTGTTCAACTGCGGCTTGACTAGCTTCTCGTCTCACCAAGTTATAACCAAGTAGCAGTCCCCATAGCTCTTGATAGACGAGATCGACTGTTTTGCTTCTCAACACTAAAGCGTTATGTTGCATCGAACTCTTGATATCACGATAACCTAATTCTATCTCCCACCTTTCATGATAAAGCTCTGCCACGGATTGAGCGTCATACTTGTCTCTAGGAAGAGAGGTAAACACCGTCTTGGATTTACCTTGGACCTCGTAAGTGACCGCCCTGACTGTCCATTTCTCAGGAAGATTAGGGTTCTTCTTACGAGCCTGTGGAGAGGTCTTCATCTCTACTAGCATGTCACTGCTTTCTTTATCGTCCAGTAGGGTATATTTGACTCCTTTCTTTGCAGGGAGAAGCCAATGTCTATTTATTCCACTGTTGTGAAGAGAAAGTAGTAAATCTGCTCCATAAAACCCTTTATCCAGTAATGTCACAGAGTTGTCTGGTAAAGCGTTGATGAAGGGCATCGCTAGAGGGATTTCACCTCGGCGATACGGGCTTATCGCTGCATCAACGATGACATGAGAGCGAACATTCATCATTGTCACAACCCTCAATACTGGATGAGGTGTTTGCCTGTTGCTAGACGTATTACCAGAGCCAAAATGTTCTCTTAATTCGGGTGTGTCAGCTGTTCTAAAAAGAGCACCATCTACAGCAAAAACCTGTAGGCCTTGCCAAGTATCATCAGGGTATCGCTCAAGCCCCCATGTTTTTCCGCATTGCTTAAACAGCCATTCTGGTGCTGCTTTACCTAAGCGCTGTCTTGCTTGGGTTAAAGCGCTCTTTGCCAACAGTTCTTCATCAGCAAGGCCATCAGCACAGACGTTCATTCTCCGTGCGACTTCGGCAATGGGTTCATTACGGAAAAAAGCCATACCAACAATTAACCACAAAACCATATCACTCGGTAGTCGGCGTCGACGGATTGTCGCTTTATCAGACAGAGAGGCTGCTTTAGCGACCCACTCATCAGGAATATGTTCAGAGAATGTGGTGAGCTGAGCTACATCGACAGGGTTTTCTTCGAGGAAGTCGGCAAAGAAGTTTTGAATAGACATAAAAAAATCGGAAACCTATAAACAGGTTTCCGATTGTCTCTCATCAGAAGGATCGGTCAACCGATCCTTATCTGATCTACATTGCGTATTGATACGGGGCTTTTTATTTAATCAGCGATTATTTATTAGCAAGAAACGCTTTTAATTCGTCCGCAGAAATACCTTGCTCAGCAAGCTCTTTTGCCAGAGATTCAACTTGCTCACCCTTACGAGACTCTATCACTTGTTGAAACTGATAGACGATATCGCGAAGAATATGGATCGGCACTTGCTTTGCAGCGCTGCGAATACGCTCTTCACTTTGGTTGCCTAATTCATTAAGCAATTTACCAAACATGATTTTTTCTGGAGACTCTTCCATTTGCTCGAGAACACGAGCCATTTCGTATGTTGTCAAAGACATTACTGCGTTTATCCAGTTATAAATAAATACGGGGTGTATAAAGCTAAATATACACCCGTTTCTGAAAATGGAAAACCTAATCGTTTTTTAATTAACCGATTTTTACTGCTTGATGCCAACCTTTGCCAACTTTGCTTTTGAGAATGAACAATGCTGGCAATACCAACCACATCTGCAAAGCAATCATGTACGGCGCTTCTAGTCCTGCACGCTGCATCAAACCAACCAAAAGGCCTGCACCACTCATCTGAAAGAGGCCAAGTAGCGCCGCAGCTGTACCAGCTTTGTCTCCAAACGGTGCGAGCGCTTTACCGGCTGCCGCACCAAGGATCAGTGCAAAGCCAATTGAAGACAGAATCACTGGGATCATAAACGATGCTGGGGTACGTAATTGAGCGCCCCACACCATCAGTGCGCCCGCGATCAAAAGTGTGACAATTCCAAACTGAAGTGTTTTATGGGTGCCAAGTTTGTCCATCATCTTCGGTGCCAACAAACATGCCGCGATATTAAACACCGCATTTAGACCAAACCAGAACGTGAACGCGTTCATCGAAAGTCCCATATTCTCCATGAGAACGACTGGCGCAGAGGTCACGTAAGCGAGAATGACCCCCATCGCCAACAAACACAGTGTCGCGTGAAACAAGAACGTCGGCGTGCTTAGTACGTGGGTATAGCGCGAGAAAGCAAAATATTTCTGATTCGACTGCTCGGGATTGGTTTCTCGCATATTGAAGATAACCATCACACAGACAAACAAAGCAAACCCCGCCATGAAACTAAAGTTCGCTCGCCAACCAAACTGTTGAGTCAGATAACTTCCTAGAATAGGTGCCAGAGCCGGAATAAAGCAGATCGCACCATTGAGGTAGCTGATCATCTTGCCACTGCGCTCAGGTCCGAACATATCGCGAACGGTTGCAAAGGCTGCCACAGATGTCGCGCATGCACCTAAGCCTTGTAGCAGCCTTGCGACTAGCATCCACTCAATGGATTGAGCTGCCCACGCCAAGCAAGCACTCAAGCCGTAAATCACTATGCCGCCAAGGGCAACCGTTCGACGTCCGAGTTTATCGGCAAGTGGTCCCGCAAACAGCTGTCCCACACCCATAGCAAACAAAAACCATGTAATCGTATCTTGAGCACGCGTATGAGCTACGTCAAACGTAGAAGAAATCTGCGTTAACGCTGGCAAATAGATGTCGATGGCCAAAGGGCTAAAAAATACCAACATCACCAAAGCGGCGAGTTGGACTTTAGAAGGTGTGGTTTGCAACGGGGTGCCTCTTACCAATAGTAAAATGAGTTAATGAAGACGCAATTCTATATCCGTTAAGATATGAGCAGAAATGGTTTATACTCATTAGCATTATTCCTCCGAGGAATTTCACGCTATGAATATAGAAAAGCTGAGCAGAGTCGATCTCAACCTACTATTGTGTCTATCGGTACTACTTGAAGAGTGCAACGTTACTCGTGCCGCAAGCCGGTTATGTTTGAGCCAGTCGGCAGTGAGCAAATCACTTTCAAAACTTCGTGAGTTATTTGATGACCCACTCTTCACTCGCCACGCCCACGGCCTTTCTCCCACCGCTCGTGCATTACAACTTAAACCAAAATTGGATGTGTTAATGGCGCATATGCAGGCCATCACAACACCTCCCGAGTTCTCTCCTACATCCAGTGAGTATCGGTTCCATATCGCCGCCGTCGAGAGTGTATATCCACTAATCATGCCCCACTTCTTGCCGGCTATTTTCAGTCAAGGTCCAAACCTTAGTATCAGCACGCACGCCTGGAATGAGTCGACGTTTGAACAGATGCAAAAAGGCGAACTTGATTTGGGGATCACGGGGAAAGACATCGATATCCGTGATGCACAGCGCACCCTTCTGCCTCCTGATGACATTCAGGAATTAGAAGTGTATCGCGACAACCAAATGTGCTTAGTTCGCGCTGACCATCCTGTGCTCTCCCAACCATGGGATCTGGAAACTTACTTATCAATGCGCCACGTACAAGTCCGCTGTGATGGCAGTGACCGTTGGCTTCTTGATTACAAGCTTGCCGACATGGGAAAAGAGCGCGATATCGCCATTACCGTCCCTGACTTCAACAATGCCGCTGCATTGTGCAGCTACACAGACTTTGTGTTTACTGCACCGCGACACTTTGTTCACCTTGTCGCACAGCAAATGGGATTAAGAGTGTTACCGCTGCCACTCGAGTTTCCTCCCATGGCCTATACCTTGTTTTGGCACAAAGACAGAAACCGAGATCCAGCGCTGAATTGGCTTATCGATATTATTCGCCAGAAAACACTCCACTTACGTTAAACGACACGCATAGGCGTCTAACTCGCACGCAGAATCGTTTGTATATCGCCCACAAAAGCGATAGCTTATAGGCCAAATAATAGCAAGGTGATACGTTTCGCCGTGATAAAGGAACTACAGATGCAGGAACACATTTCTCGCCGAATTGAACAAGTTCAATCTTGGCTTTCTGATAACGACCTTGATGCGTTTATTGTTGCTCATGAAGATGAGTATCTGGGTGAGTATGTCCCGGCGCATAATGAACGCCTTCATTGGCTCACTCAATTTACCGGCTCTGCAGGTGCTGCTGTGATCACTCGCGACAAAGCAGCCATCTTTGTCGACGGACGCTATACCGTTCAAGTACGCAAACAAGTTCCAGAGCAGTGCTTCGAATACTGTCACCTAATTGAGCAACCGCCATTAAGTTGGACCATTGAGTCGCTCGATGTTGGTGCTCGCATTGGTATCGACCCACGTATGCACAGAGGCAGTTGGTACCAAAACGCACTAGAACAAGTATCTGGTCAGTATGAATTGGTTGCTGTCGAGCAAAACCCAATTGACCTGTTTTGGAACGATCGCCCTACTGCCGAGCTAAGTACTGTACGCTTAATGCCTGTCGATACCGTTGGCCAATTAAGCCAAGACAAACGTCAACAGCTAGCACAAAGTCTGACTAAGCGTGGCGCGGAAGCTGCGATCATCACCGAACTTGATTCAATTTGCTGGCTCCTCAATGTTCGCGGTCTTGATGTGTCTCGCCTACCAGTATTGCTATCGCATGCGATCCTCTATGCAGATGGCTCAACCAAGTTCTTTATCGACCCAGCACGAATCGAAGACATGAGCGCGTTTGCTGCCCATGTCGGATCGGCTGTTGAGGTCTGTCACCCAGATACACTTGAATCCGCGCTCGAATCACTCAAAGGCAAGAAAGTCACACTAGACCCGGCAACAAGTAATGCTTGGTTCCAACTAAAACTGGAACAAAATGGCGCGAAACTACTTGAACTGGCCGATCCATGCTTGATGCCAAAAGCGGCTAAGAACTCTGTTGAAGTTACGGGTATGCGTAACAGCCACATCCGTGATGGCGCCGCTATGGTGAACTTCCTAAGCTGGCTTGATCGTGAAGTAGCGAGCGGCAACCTGTACGATGAGGCCGTGGTTAGCGATAAACTCGAGTCGTTCCGCCGTGTCGACCCGACCTTAGTTGACCTAAGCTTTGATACTATATCTGCATCAGCAGGTAACGCAGCCATGTGTCACTACAACCATGAGAACCAAGAAATTCCTGGTGCGCTTGTAGAGGATACTTTATACCTTGTTGATTCAGGCGGTCAGTACCTCGACGGCACGACAGACATTACACGCACCATCGCCATTGGCACTCCCTCTGATGAGATGAAACGTCAATTTACCTTGGTGCTAAAAGGTCACATCGGCCTTGCCACGGCGCTGTTCCCAAGCGGAACCTGTGGTCATCAACTGGACGTATTGGCTCGTCAACATTTGTGGGCGAATGGCTATGATTATGACCATGGCACTGGCCATGGAGTTGGTCACTTCCTTAGTGTTCACGAGGGGCCACAACGTATCGCTAAAGCGGTAAACAACACGCCATTAGTCCCAGGCATGGTGCTCTCTAATGAACCAGGCTACTACCGTGCAGACGAGTTCGGTATCCGTATAGAAAACTTAGAGCTGGTCGTTGAAAAAGCAACGAACGGTGACAGTTCTATGTTTGGCTTTGAGTCGCTAACACGATGCCCTATCGATAAACGAAACATCGTCGCAGAACTGTTAACCGACGCTGAAACAGCGTGGTTGAACGACTATCACCAGAAAGTCTGGAAAGATGTTTCACCTCTTGTAGATGGTGATGCTTTGGTTTGGCTAGAGTCAGCATGCCAACCTTTATAAGGGTTGGGTTAATCCGTTAGAAAAAAGGCGCTGATAACAGCGCCTTTTTTGTTTCACGTGAAACAGCTTGGAAAATACTAGCCTGAATATGTTTGATGCCAGTCTTTCCAAACAGGCTCCATACCAGCCTGCTTTACCGAGGCAGCAACAAGCTCTGCACTTCGCTCATCACTAATTGCAAACTGCTCTAATTCTTGCTGATCGTCGGCATACCCGCCTGGCTGAGTTTTCGATGCCGCACTAATACTTGTGATACCCAATGGGTATACATGATCACGAAATGTTGAAGACTCACGAGTAGAAAGTGACAACTCCACTTCATTATTAAACAGGCGATAAGCACAAATAAGTTGGACCAACTGTTTATCTGTCATTACCGATTTTGGCTGCAGCGCACCTTCACAAGGTCGCAGCCTAGGAAAGGAAATCGAGTATCGAGTCTTCCAATATCGGCTTTCTAAATATTGAAGATGTGCAGCAACAAAGAAGCAATCTGTGCGCCACTCTTCTAGCCCAATCAAAGAGCCAATACCGATTTTATCGATTCCTGCTTGAGCAAGTCGATCGGGCGTCTCTAGTCGGAAGTCAAAGTCCATTTTATTGCCACGCAAGTGATGCTGCGCATACGTGGAGCGATGATACGTTTCTTGATACACCATGACCGCATCGAGTCCATGCTGCTTTAACAATGCGTACTCTTCAGTCTCAAGTGGCTGCACTTCCATCGCCAAGTAACTAAAGTGCTTTTTGATCGCTGGCAGAACTTGTTGGAAATAGTTCATACCCACCTTGTTCTCATGTTCACCTGTGACCAGAAGGATATTATCGAACCCCATTTGCTTGATAACGTCACACTCACGTTCTATCTCATCAACACTAAGCGTCTTACGCTTGATGCGATTCTCCATCGAAAATCCACAATAGGTACAAGCATTCGCGCACAAATTCGATAGATACAATGGAATGTACATAGACATGGTATGGCCGAATCGCTTACGCGTAAGAGCGAACGACCGCTGAGCCATCTGCTCTAGATAAGGTTCCGCTACCGGACTGATCAACGCCTTAAAGTCTTCAAGATCGAGGCGCGTTTTTGACAACGCGCGTTCGACATCTTTGGCGGTTTTGGCGTAGATGGATAGCCTGACATCATCCCAATCGTACTTCGCATGTTCGTCAACAAAGCTCATGATGCTCTCCTACTGGGAATCCAAAAACGCAGTCAAAGGACTTGATGCTACAGCATGATTTACGGTCCCTGCTAGGCCTCCTTCATACGCAAGTCGCCCCGCTTCTACGGCGAGTTTAAACGCCTTGGCCATGGCTACTGGATCTGCTGCGGCAGCAATTGCCGTATTTACTAACACCGCGTCTGCACCCATTTCCATTGCCAGTGCAGCATGAGAAGGAGCACCAATGCCAGCATCAACGACGACTGGTACATTCGCTTGTTCAATGATGATCTCTAAGAAGTCTTTGCTGACGATGCCTTTATTACTTCCGATAGGCGCGCCCAGTGGCATTACGGCAGCACAGCCTACTTCTTCTAGGTGCTTACATAACGTTGGGTCACTATGACAATAAGGTAAGACAATAAAACCATCTTTAACCAATTGCTCTGCCGCTTTTAGAGTTTCAATCGGGTCAGGTAGTAAGTACTTTGGATCGGGATGAATTTCTAGTTTAAGCCAGTTTGTACCCAACGCTTCACGAGCAAGATGGGCAGCAAAAATGGCGTCCTTAGCGTTCTTAGCGCCCGAGGTATTAGGCAATAGATTAATTTTATTGTCGATTAACGGGCGTAAGATATTGTCATCCTGCTGCTGCAAATCAACACGCTTAAGCGCCATAGTCGCAAGCTCAGAGCCACTCTGTGTGATCGCTTGAACCATGAGTGATTGATCTGAGAATTTTCCGGTTCCAGTGAACAGTCGTGATTCAAAGGTTTTGTCAGCGATAGTTAGCATAGATCAGCCTCCGGCAATGGCTTGGAAAATGTTGATAGACATGTTTGTCTTAACGACAAACTTTGACCACTCTGTACGAGGAATGATTTGGTCATCGACAGCGATAGCACAGCCATGAGTGTCGATTTTGAGATCACTCAATAGCTGCTCGAGTACGCTGTCGCTTTGCGTTTGGTGGAGAGTATTATTGACCATCACTTGGATCATTTTTTGATTTCTCAACTTAATTAACTGTAATTGAATATTTGGACTGCACTGCCCTATTGGCAAATTGTGCAAGCCTCATCGCGCGCTATCTTCAAGGTTTGCCACTGGCCATTCAGACCATCAAATAGCTTGAGTTGTGGTGGTGTTTGCTCGACAACTTGTGGATGCACACCCGTGAGTAACTTAATGGTTTCCAATGCTTGGTATAAACCCATCATGCCTACCACCGGTCCCATGACCGATGATTCTGAACAACGACTGCTGCCTTTGATTTCATCAAAAGGATACAGGCATCGATAACAGGCAATGTCTTGAGAGCTAGAAAATGGGAAGACACTCAATTGACCGTTCCAACCAATTGCTGCAGCACTGACTAAATCGGTGCTGGTCTGTTTGCAACAAGCGTTGATCGCTTGGCGCGTTTCTAGGTTGTCAGAGCAATCGAGAACAACATCGGCAACAGAGATCTCAAGCAACAGTTGACTCTCTTTAAGCTTCTTGTTGATACTGCGCACTCTTATTGTGGGATTTTGTTGTTGTAAGCTAGCCTTCAGGCAATCCACCTTTGTGTTGCCCACATCCTTCGCCTGATAAGAAATCTGACGAGGTAAGTTGGACACTTCCACAACGTCATCGTCAGCGATAACCAGAGACCCAACCCCGGCACCGGTCAAATACATACTGGCAATCGTTCCAAGACCACCACAGCCAACGATAAGTACATTGGCATCAAGGAGCTTACTTTGCCCTGCCTCACCAACATTAGGGAGACTAATTTGGCGCAGGTACTGCTTAAATTGAATATCACTAACCATGGTCGCTTTCATCCATGATGGCACTAAACTGTTCAATCACCGACGGCACATCGTCGGCCAAAGTGATCGCTCTTACGACAGCGAGACTGGTCACGCCGCAGTTCCATACCGGCTTAGCGGTTTGTAAATCAATGCCACCAATAGCCACCGTTGGATACCCCATGTCTGAGCCATAAGGTATTGAATCAATCAAACGCTGGTATAGCTCGAGACGAATCAATCCTTGCGGTTTTGAAGGCATTGCTTTGGTTGTGGTCGGGAAAATATGCCCGAGTGCAATATAGCTAGGATGTATTTGGACAATCCTAAGCAGCTCGTAGTAACCGTGAGTAGACAGGCCTAATGCAATACCTTGTTCTGCCAACAACCTAAGATTGGCAACCTCGATATCCTCTTGTCCAAGGTGGACTCCATAAGCGCCATGTTTAATCGCAAGTTGCCAGTAATCATTGATAAAAACTTGTGCCTTGTAGTGTTTACCTAGTTCAATGGCGCGAGCAATTTGTTGTTCTAAATCCGGTAGGTCGGGCTGTTTGATGCGAAGCTGAACGGTTTTAATTCCAAGCACGAGAAGCTTCTCTACCCACTCGACACTATCCACAACAGGGTACAAACCGAGTTTTGATTTACTCACCGTTGGAAACGCTTGGCTCGATGCCTCAACCGCCCAACCAACACGGATACCTAGATTGGCGTTTTCGATAACAGGGGTAGAAAATTGACTCAGGTGATTCGGCCATGTTTCACGTGAAACACATCCTGCTCTAGCAACCATGACGGCATCTTCGAGTGGAAAATCTAAAGCTAAACTGACGACCAGCCAAGCGAGATGCTCAGTATGATCGACAATCGAAGAAGCCGCCGCTGAAGCTTTGGTTACGCTCTCTCTACAGGACCACACATCTAGCCAATGAGACGCAGTAACCACATCCACGAAAACGTCGCCTTGTTTGGCTGTTTCCAGTGATGTCGAAAGCTGACTCTCGCTCATATCGTGCAAATAGCGTATGCGAATTCCACTCTCAGGTGCTCTATTTTCTGTACTGGAAATAGAGCCGAGAATATCGGCCGAGATAGAATGACTATCAACGCCTTGCTCGATAACAATAGTGTCGATTTCATCAGAACAAGACACCTTGATGTGATCGGTAGAAAAGCCTACTTGCTTGGCTAAGCGAAGTACACTCTGTATGTGAGTGTTCAAAGTAGGTGAACCAGAGGGCAAAATTAATTTCAACGGAAGCTCCTTGGATTGTAATAGTTATTCTTCAGTAACAGCTGGGTGATATAGCTCTGCACCCGTTGCCCTGAATTCCTGGGATTTTTGGCGCATTCCTTCTAAAGGATCATCAAGTAATGTGATGGCTATATTGTCGCGTTGCTGTTTGTCCTTAGCGTACTCTCTCACCTCTTGTGAGATTTTCATCGAACAGAACTTTGGCCCGCACATTGAGCAGAAATGCGCTACCTTTCCAGACTCTTGTGGTAGCGTTTCGTCATGGAACTGGCGGGCAGTATCAGGATCAAGTGAGAGATTGAACTGGTCTTCCCAGCGGAATTCAAAGCGAGCCTTAGAGAGTGCATTGTCGCGGATCTGCGCGCCTGGATGCCCTTTAGCCAGGTCAGCTGCGTGTGCTGCAAGCTTATAAGTAATAAGCCCTGTCTTAACGTCTTCTTTGTTTGGTAGACCTAAATGTTCTTTTGGCGTGACGTAGCAGAGCATGGCACAGCCATACCAACCAATCATCGCAGCGCCAATCCCAGAGGTAATATGGTCATAGCCGGGGGCGACATCAGTAGTCAGTGGGCCAAGTGTATAAAATGGCGCTTCATGGCAATGCTCTAGTTGCTCATCCATGTTTTCCTTTATCATGTGCATAGGCACGTGACCTGGACCTTCAATGATGACTTGAACGTCGTACTCCCATGCAATCTTTGTAAGCTTGCCAAGCGTTCGCAATTCAGCGAACTGGGCTTCATCATTTGCGTCAGCGATCGAGCCAGGGCGCAGACCATCACCCAAAGATAGAGCAACGTCATAGCGAGCACAGATCTCGCAGATTTCTCTAAAGTTGGTATAGAGGAAGCTCTCTTCATGGTGTGCCAAACACCACTTGGCGATGATGGAACCGCCACGACTTACTATTCCTGTTACTCGTTTTGCTGTCATTGGAATATGATGCAACAAAAGTCCGGCATGAATCGTAAAGTAATCTACTCCCTGCTCTGCCTGTTCAACTAACGTATCTCGCATCACTTCCCAAGTAAGGTTTTCAGCGACGCCATTGACCTTTTCCAGCGCTTGATACATTGGAACCGTACCGATGGGTACCGGGCTATTACGAAGAATCCATTCGCGTGTTTCATGGATATTTCGACCCGTGGACAAATCCATCACGGTATCAGCGCCCCATCTCGTGCCCCAAACCAACTTTTCGACTTCTTCTTCTATCGATGACGTAACGGAGGAATTACCAATATTAGCGTTTACCTTAACTAGGAAATTACGACCAATGATCATTGGTTCGGATTCAGGGTGGTTGATGTTGGAAGGGATAATAGCTCGGCCTTCAGCGACTTCTTTACGTACAAATTCGGGCGTGATTTCTTTGGGTAAGTTCGCACCAAAATGCTGGCCAGGATGCTGTTGAGTGAGCACTTCGTCTTTGAGCTTTTGTCGCCCCATGTTCTCTCGAATCGCGATGTATTCCATCTCAGGGGTAATGATGCCCTGGCGTGCGTAATGAAGTTGGGTAACACAAGCACCCTCAACACCGCGCCTTATTCGAGGAAGTTGCCCGTATCTAAGCTCATCAAGCGTATCATCTTCGAGTCGTTGTTTAGCAAATTCGGAACTGACGCCTGACAAGACTTCAGTATCGGCGCGTTCATCAATCCAAGTTTCTCTCAGCTTAGGTAAACCTGAATACAAATCGATAGCGTGTTCTGGATCGGTATAGACACCAGACGTGTCATACACGTTGATGGGCTCATTTTGCTCGTAGATTGGGTTGTCTTGGTTGCCACCGATTAAACTGTCTGCAAGAGAAATAGTACGCATTGGTACTCGCAGATCACTGCGACTACCTTGAATATATGTCTTTTGAGAGTTTGGGTAAGGCGTCACCGATAGGGTATCGATGAAGTTTTTTGCTTCCAGCCTATTTTGCTTGCGTGTCGACATAGCATTTCCTTATATATCATATAGTTATAAAAGATAAATGCTTGACGGATGTGTGAATACAAGAGGTATCAACTGCAATAGCGTGCGCTATTTGATCAATAGAAAGTAATGGATATTTCTATTCTCTTGTTCCCTTCGCTGGTACTAACCAGATCAGGTTCAACGGATCCCGAATTAACGGTCTCAGCCCTATGGGCACTCCGACAAGTATTGTGTCGATTATAAAGGAATTAGTTTTAATACATCAACAAGACGTAAGACATTTTTGCCTAACTTTTGGTCAGCATCTGAAATCCTAACCAACAAGCTGAAATACTCAAGACGACATTAAGTAAGATATTCAAACCCATCTTCAAAAACGCCCCCTGCTGCATCATGAGCACGTTATCCATAGAAAAGGTAGAGAATGTCGTCAGTGCTCCAAGAAAGCCCAGGCCGATGATTTGACGCCATGGTTCAGGAGCGAATATCTCTGCCTCAAACGCAGCAATAAGTAAGCCCATAATGAACGAGCCCACCACATTGACGGTGAGAGTACCATAAGGAAAACCACGACCGAAAAGCACGATACAAAGTTCAGAAACCAAATATCGTGAGCAAGCACCAACAGCTCCCCCTAATGCGATAAAACCCAAAATTGAAAACTGCCCCATCACCGAACCCCAAAACTACAAATAGAAAAGGTAATAATATACTAACAATGAATAATTTCGAGTCAGCATCACGTTTTTCAACCATAAAATCCTATCGATAATCCATCAGATTGGCGAGATTATTTCAAAAGTTACAGGCGTCACTTATGAGGATAAAATGAAGAAGTGGTTAGTTGCTAGAGCACAAAACGGATTGGATCAAAGAAGAAAAGCTTCACAGACGGGGGGGACGTTTCTGATGAACGTAAAAAGCCCTACTCTTTCGACGGAAGCAACTAGTCTAAGACTTAGTATATTGCAGATAGCAAAAAGCCTCGTCTTTCGACGCAATGTAGATCAGATAAGGATCGGTTGACCGATCCTTCTGATGAGAGACAATCGGAAACCTGTTTATAGGTTTCCGATTTTTTTATGTCTATTCAAAACTTCTTTGCCGACTTCCTCGAAGAAAACCCTGTCGATGTAGCTCAGCTCACCACATTCTCTGAACATATTCCTGATGAGTGGGTCGCTAAAGCAGCCTCTCTGTCTGATAAAGCGACAATCCGTCGACGCCGACTACCGAGTGATATGGTTTTGTGGTTAATTGTTGGTATGGCTTTTTTCCGTAATGAACCCATTGCCGAAGTCGCACGGAGAATGAACGTCTGTGCTGATGGCCTTGCTGATGAAGAACTGTTGGCAAAGAGCGCTTTAACCCAAGCAAGACAGCGCTTAGGTAAAGCAGCACCAGAATGGCTGTTTAAGCAATGCGGAAAAACATGGGGGCTTGAGCGATACCCTGATGATACTTGGCAAGGCCTACAGGTTTTTGCTGTAGATGGTGCTCTTTTTAGAACAGCTGACACACCCGAATTAAGAGAACATTTTGGCTCTGGTAATACGTCTAGCAACAGGCAAACACCTCATCCAGTATTGAGGGTTGTGACAATGATGAATGTTCGCTCTCATGTCATCGTTGATGCAGCGATAAGCCCGTATCGCCGAGGTGAAATCCCTCTAGCGATGCCCTTCATCAACGCTTTACCAGACAACTCTGTGACATTACTGGATAAAGGGTTTTATGGAGCAGATTTACTACTTTCTCTTCACAACAGTGGAATAAATAGACATTGGCTTCTCCCTGCAAAGAAAGGAGTCAAATATACCCTACTGGACGATAAAGAAAGCAGTGACATGCTAGTAGAGATGAAGACCTCTCCACAGGCTCGTAAGAAGAACCCTAATCTTCCTGAGAAATGGACAGTCAGGGCGGTCACTTACGAGGTCCAAGGTAAATCCAAGACGGTGTTTACCTCTCTTCCTAGAGACAAGTATGACGCTCAATCCGTGGCAGAGCTTTATCATGAAAGGTGGGAGATAGAATTAGGTTATCGTGATATCAAGAGTTCGATGCAACATAACGCTTTAGTGTTGAGAAGCAAAACAGTCGATCTCGTCTATCAAGAGCTATGGGGACTGCTACTTGGTTATAACTTGGTGAGACGAGAAGCTAGTCAAGCCGCAGTTGAACACGGGCGCTTACCTAATGAAATAAGTTTTAAGTATGCTTGCCAATTTATAGCCAGCCAGCTCAAAGTGATGAGTAAAGCGGTATCCTTAGGTAACACGCCGAAACGCTTAAAGAGCCTTCGAGGCGACCTATCCATCCTCTTTATAGACAAACGCCCTAAGCCAAACCGGCCTAGGGCGGTAAAAATATCAAAAACCCGATACCCTGTTAATCGCAACGCTGCTCCTCTTAAATGAACTACGTTGCGTCTTTCGACGAGGCTTCATAATAAGTGGCGGAATGGCGGGGGCGCCTAGCCTTGGGTTGCATCCAACCGGGACTCGACTCCCTTGAAAAGGGAGCTACCAAATTTTAGATAATAAAAAACCCGACGCTTTCGCATCGGGTTCTCTAATAAGTGGCGGAGTGGACGGGACTCGAACCCGCGACCCCCGGCGTGACAGGCCGGTATTCTAACCAACTGAACTACCACTCCGCAGTGGTCTATTTAAAGTCTTATCTCAATCGTGCTTTAAACAGATTATGTTCAAAGCCTGGCGATGTCCTACTCTCACATGGGGAAGCCCCACACTACCATCGGCGCTATTGCGTTTCACTTCTGAGTTCGGCATGGAATCAGGTGGGTCCACAACGCTATGGTCGCCAAGCAAATTCTTAATTCGGAAAACTGATTTAAAAGTCTAAATACACATTCAAAGTTCTTGCTTTGAGTCCATCAAAACCCTTTGGGTGTTGTATGGTTAAGCCTCACGGGCAATTAGTACAGGTTAGCTCAACGCCTCACAACGCTTACACACCCTGCCTATCAACGTTCTAGTCTCGAACAACCCTTTAGGACGCTTAAAGCGCCAGGGAAGACTCATCTCAGGGCTCGCTTCCCGCTTAGATGCTTTCAGCGGTTATCGATTCCGAACTTAGCTACCGGGCAATGCGTCTGGCGACACAACCCGAACACCAGAGGTTCGTCCACTCCGGTCCTCTCGTACTAGGAGCAGCCCCCTTCAATCTTCCAACGCCCACGGCAGATAGGGACCGAACTGTCTCACGACGTTCTAAACCCAGCTCGCGTACCACTTTAAATGGCGAACAGCCATACCCTTGGGACCGACTTCAGCCCCAGGATGTGATGAGCCGACATCGAGGTGCCAAACACCGCCGTCGATATGAACTCTTGGGCGGTATCAGCCTGTTATCCCCGGAGTACCTTTTATCCGTTGAGCGATGGCCCTTCCATTCAGAACCACCGGATCACTATGACCTGCTTTCGCACCTGCTCGAATTGTCATTCTCGCAGTCAAGCGGGCTTATGCCATTGCACTAACCTCACGATGTCCAACCGTGATTAGCCCACCTTCGTGCTCCTCCGTTACTCTTTGGGAGGAGACCGCCCCAGTCAAACTACCCACCAGGCACTGTCCTCATCCCCGATTAGGGGACCAAGTTAGAACATCAACACTACAAGGGTGGTATTTCAAGGACGGCTCCACTAATACTGGCGTACTAGTTTCAAAGCCTCCCACCTATCCTACACATGTAGGGTCAATGTTCAGTGCCAAGCTGTAGTAAAGGTTCACGGGGTCTTTCCGTCTAGCCGCGGGTACACTGCATCTTCACAGCGATTTCAATTTCACTGAGTCTCGGGTGGAGACAGCGTGGCCATCATTACGCCATTCGTGCAGGTCGGAACTTACCCGACAAGGAATTTCGCTACCTTAGGACCGTTATAGTTACGGCCGCCGTTTACCGGGGCTTCGATCAAGAGCTTCGACCTAAGTCTAACCCCATCAATTAACCTTCCGGCACCGGGCAGGCGTCACACCGTATACGTCATCTTACGATTTTGCACAGTGCTGTGTTTTTAATAAACAGTTGCAGCCACCTGGTATCTGCGACTCCCCATAGCTCCATCCGCAAGGGACTTCACCGCGAGGAGCGTACCTTCTCCCGAAGTTACGGTACCATTTTGCCTAGTTCCTTCACCCGAGTTCTCTCAAGCGCCTTGGTATTCTCTACCCGACCACCTGTGTCGGTTTGGGGTACGATTCCTTACAATCTGAAGCTTAGAGGCTTTTCCTGGAAGCATGGCATCAATGACTTCACTACCGTAGTAGCTCGACATCGTGTCTCAGCCTTAAAAAGAGCCGGATTTACCTAACTCTTAAGCCTACGCACTTGAACCTGGACAACCGTCGCCAGGCCCACCTAGCCTTCTCCGTCCCCCCATCGCAATTGTAAGAAGTACGGGAATATTAACCCGTTTCCCATCGACTACGCCTTTCGGCCTCGCCTTAGGGGTCGACTCACCCTGCCCCGATTAACGTTGGACAGGAACCCTTGGTCTTCCGGCGAGGAGGTTTTTCACCCCCTTTATCGTTACTCATGTCAGCATTCGCACTTCTGATACCTCCAGCAGACCTTACAGTCCACCTTCAACGGCTTACAGAACGCTCCCCTACCCAATACATAAATGCATTGCCGCAGCTTCGGTGTATAGCTTAGCCCCGTTACATCTTCCGCGCAGGCCGACTCGACTAGTGAGCTATTACGCTTTCTTTAAATGATGGCTGCTTCTAAGCCAACATCCTAGCTGTCTAAGCCTTCCCACATCGTTTCCCACTTAGCTATACTTTGGGACCTTAGCTGGCGGTCTGGGTTGTTTCCCTCTCCACGACGGACGTTAGCACCCGCCGTGTGTCTCCCGGATAGTACTTACTGGTATTCGGAGTTTGCAAAGGGTTGGTAAGTCGGGATGACCCCCTAGCCTTAACAGTGCTCTACCCCCAGTAGTATTCGTCCGAGGCTCTACCTAAATAGATTTCGGGGAGAACCAGCTATCTCCAGGTTTGATTGGCCTTTCACCCCTAGCCACAAGTCATCCGCTAATTTTTCAACATTAGTCGGTTCGGTCCTCCAGTTGATGTTACTCAACCTTCAACCTGCCCATGGCTAGATCACCTGGTTTCGGGTCTATATCCAGAGACTGAACGCCCAGTTAAGACTCGGTTTCCCTACGGCTCCCCTAAACGGTTAACCTTGCCACTGAATATAAGTCGCTGACCCATTATACAAAAGGTACGCAGTCACACCACGAAGGTGCTCCTACTGCTTGTACGTACACGGTTTCAGGTTCTATTTCACTCCCCTCACAGGGGTTCTTTTCGCCTTTCCCTCACGGTACTGGTTCACTATCGGTCAGTCAGTAGTATTTAGCCTTGGAGGATGGTCCCCCCATATTCAGACAGGATATCACGTGTCCCGCCCTACTCGATTTCACTGATGATGAGATGTCGGTTACGGGGCTATCACCCTGTATCGCGGCACTTTCCAGAGCCTTCACCTGTCTCATTAAAAGCTTAAGGGCTAATCCAATTTCGCTCGCCGCTACTTTCGGAATCTCGGTTGATTTCTCTTCCTCGGGGTACTTAGATGTTTCAGTTCCCCCGGTTCGCCTCGCTGAGCTATGTATTCACTCAGCGATAACTGCTTATGCAGTTGGGTTTCCCCATTCAGGAATCTCAGACTCACAGGTTATTACTACCTAATCTGAGCTTATCGCAAGTTATTACGCCTTTCATCGCCTCTGACTGCCAAGGCATCCACCGTGTACGCTTAGTCACTTAACCATACAACCCCAAAGGGTCTTTGTTACGTAACCAAAGTTGTCTGCAATTTTTATACATGATGCAGACTCGATTTTGCCGGACTCAAATATGAATCACTTTCGTGATTCCCAAGAACACTTGAATGTGTGTTGGTACCTAATCAAAAGATTAGGATTTGAGAACTTTTAATTGAATAACATTAATCAAATGTTATTCGTCAGCTTTCCAAATTTTTAAAGAACGAGATTTCTTTCGAAACCATTTTTAAGAGCACTTAAAGCCTTTCTTCTAAAAGAAATGCGCTTAAAGATGGTGGGCGATACCGGGCTCGAACCAGTGACCCCCTCCTTGTAAGGGAGGTGCTCTCCCAACTGAGCTAATCGCCCACGAAAGTCATTCCGTGGAATGTTCAAGAATGGTGGAGCTAAGCAGGATCGAACTGCTGACCTCCTGCGTGCAAGGCAGGCGCTCTCCCAGCTGAGCTATAGCCCCATTTCTTGAGAGTTCCTTCAGAGAAGGAATGGTGGGTCGTGCAGGATTCGAACCTGCGACCAATTGATTAAAAGTCAACTGCTCTACCAACTGAGCTAACGACCCAATGGTATCCCGTAGGGGAGTCGAACCCCTGTTACCGCCGTGAAAGGGCGGTGTCCTAGGCCTCTAGACGAACGGGACACTAAGCAGTAAGTGTTGGGCACTTACTATTTTCTGTTTTCGCTTTTCAGCAAAAACAAAATCTCTTTATCTTTACAAACCTAATCAATCTGTGTGAACACTCATCGCAATAATCTATTCGTATAAGGAGGTGATCCAGCCCCAGGTTCCCCTAGGGCTACCTTGTTACGACTTCACCCCAGTCATGAACCACAAAGTGGTGAGCGTCCTCCCGAAGGTTAAACTACCCACTTCTTTTGCAGCCCACTCCCATGGTGTGACGGGCGGTGTGTACAAGGCCCGGGAACGTATTCACCGTGGCATTCTGATCCACGATTACTAGCGATTCCGACTTCATGGAGTCGAGTTGCAGACTCCAATCCGGACTACGACGCACTTTTTGGGATTCGCTCACTTTCGCAAGTTGGCCGCCCTCTGTATGCGCCATTGTAGCACGTGTGTAGCCCTACTCGTAAGGGCCATGATGACTTGACGTCGTCCCCACCTTCCTCCGGTTTATCACCGGCAGTCTCCCTGGAGTTCCCGACATTACTCGCTGGCAAACAAGGATAAGGGTTGCGCTCGTTGCGGGACTTAACCCAACATTTCACAACACGAGCTGACGACAGCCATGCAGCACCTGTCTCAGAGTTCCCGAAGGCACCAAAGCATCTCTGCTAAGTTCTCTGGATGTCAAGAGTAGGTAAGGTTCTTCGCGTTGCATCGAATTAAACCACATGCTCCACCGCTTGTGCGGGCCCCCGTCAATTCATTTGAGTTTTAATCTTGCGACCGTACTCCCCAGGCGGTCTACTTAACGCGTTAGCTCCGAAAGCCACGGCTCAAGGCCACAACCTCCAAGTAGACATCGTTTACGGCGTGGACTACCAGGGTATCTAATCCTGTTTGCTCCCCACGCTTTCGCATCTGAGTGTCAGTATCTGTCCAGGGGGCCGCCTTCGCCACCGGTATTCCTTCAGATCTCTACGCATTTCACCGCTACACCTGAAATTCTACCCCCCTCTACAGTACTCTAGTCAGCCAGTTTCAAATGCAGTTCCGAGGTTGAGCCCCGGGCTTTCACATCTGACTTAACTAACCACCTGCATGCGCTTTACGCCCAGTAATTCCGATTAACGCTCGCACCCTCCGTATTACCGCGGCTGCTGGCACGGAGTTAGCCGGTGCTTCTTCTGCAGCTAACGTCAAATGATGCCGCTATTAACGACACCACCTTCCTCACTGCTGAAAGTGCTTTACAACCCGAAGGCCTTCTTCACACACGCGGCATGGCTGCATCAGGCTTGCGCCCATTGTGCAATATTCCCCACTGCTGCCTCCCGTAGGAGTCTGGACCGTGTCTCAGTTCCAGTGTGGCTGATCATCCTCTCAGACCAGCTAGGGATCGTCGCCTTGGTGAGCCATTACCTCACCAACTAGCTAATCCCACCTGGGCATATCCTGACGCGAGAGGCCCGAAGGTCCCCCTCTTTGAGCCGAAGCTATTATGCGGTATTAGCCATCGTTTCCAATGGTTATCCCCCACATCAGGGCAATTTCCCAGGCATTACTCACCCGTCCGCCGCTCGACGCCGTTAACGTCCCCCGAAGGTTCAGTTAACTCGTTTCCGCTCGACTTGCATGTGTTAGGCCTGCCGCCAGCGTTCAATCTGAGCCATGATCAAACTCTTCAATTTAAGATTTTGTTCGGCTCAATGAATACTGAACATTACATAAAGTAATGTTTGAATTGACTGTGCTGAATCTTTCGATTCAATGGTCACTTCGTTTCATTGAAACCTAATTTGATACCGAAGTATCTAATTTGATTATCATCAACGAGTGCCCACACAGATTGATAGGTTTATATTGTTAAAGAGCTTGTTTCGAAGCTTACTTCAAAACGGACGGCCATTTTAGCGAGATAAGTTTTCGTGTCAACCACTTTTTTCAACTTATTTTGCTAAGCTTCTTAGAAGCTTGTGACCTTCTGACTCGTTGAGGATTTCGTTGTCCTTTCCCGTGTCAGCGAGGGGGCATTATAGAGATCGAAATCACATTGGCAATACCCTAAATACAGTTTTTTCGCTTTTTTTGTTTGTATGGTTATTTTTTGTGCTTTAGCGCTGTAATTTACCGCAATAACTCGCCAAAATAGCTCTGTTCCATAGATTTAGAGACTGATATGACTTCAATTCGTAGTTACAAAGGCATTGCCCCACAGCTGGACGACTCTGTCTATATAGATGAAACCAGTGTGATTGTTGGCGATGTTCGACTTGGCAAAGACGCCAGTGTATGGCCACTCGTATCCGCGCGCGGGGATGTTAACCATATAGAGATTGGTGAGCGCACCAATATTCAGGACAATAGCGTATTGCACGTTACTCATAAAAACGCGGAGAACCCAAACGGCTACCCACTACTTATAGGCAGTGATGTCACTATTGGTCATCAGGTGATGCTGCATGGTTGCATCATTAAAGATAGAGTGCTTGTCGGTATGGGCAGTATTGTGCTCGATGGCGCTGTTGTTGAATCTGATGTGATGATTGGTGCCGGGTCGCTCGTGCCCCCCAACAAGGTTTTGGAAAGCGGTTATCTTTACGTGGGCAGCCCGGTAAAACAGGCTCGTCCTCTTACAGATAAAGAAAGAGCCTTTTTACTACGCTCTGCAAATAACTATGTACAAAACAAAAATGACTATATGCAGGATGTGAAAGTTATCCGTTAGTCGATGACAATACGACCTTGCGCATCAAAAGCCTCATCCTCGATGAGGCTTTCTGCTATTTCTTCTAGATCAAAGCGAACGGCTTCAAACCACTCAAACGCTTTATCCTTAGTGATTTCACTTGAAGCATTGAGCTTAGCGAGCTTTTCCAGTCCAACAAGACAAACGATCAACATCCCCGCTTGCTGCGCATGAAACTCGACCATCTCTAAGTCTTGATTCCAAGCAAGCTGGTCTGAAAACAGAATCGACTGGTTCATGTCATTAGCCTTCTAAATTTTTTCGTAATTCACGCAAGATCTGTTTGGTACCCGGTCTAAGGCCGCGCCACAGCATAAAGCTCTCCGCCGCTTGTCCAACCAACATACCTAAACCGTCGTAGGCAAATCTTGCACCCGAATCTTTCGCCCATTGATTGAAGGTAGTCAGACCTTGTCCATAAGTCATGTCGTAGCTCACCGTATGATCAGCAAAGATGACGCTACTAATTTCTGGCAGTTGTTTATATAAGCTGGTAGAGGATGAGTTAATCACCACGTCATAGGAACGAGAGACATCTTGCATAGGCACCGCGCTTATCGAGCCAAACGGTTCAAATAGCTCAGCAAGCTGTTGTGCTTTTTCGAAAGTACGGTTTGTAATGGTAATGGAGGCAGGTTTTTGATCGAGCAGAGGCTTAAGCACACCACGCGCTGCACCGCCTGAGCCAATCACTAATATAGAGGCGCCTTCAAGCTGAACTTGATGTTGCAGCAAATCTTGAACCAAGCCTTCACCGTCGGTGTTGTCACCAATGATCTCACCATCATCAAGCTTCTTAAGTGTATTCACTGCGCCAGCAAGCTTTGCGCGCTCCGTCAAACGGCCTGCGAATTGAAAGGCATCCTCTTTAAATGGTGCGGTAACATTGCACCCTTTACCACCCGATTGAAAAAACGCCGTTGCTGCTTGCTTGAACGCTTCTGGCTCAGGCTGCTGGCGGCCGTATTCTAAGTTTTGCGAGGTTTGTCGTGCGAAGAGAGTATGAATATACGGTGACTTACTCTGTGAGATAGGGTTACCAAATACCACGTACTGATCGGGCTTGCTCATGTCTGTGCCTACTGTCCTTGCCTAATGGGTGCCGAAATGTATAGCTCGACACTATCACTTCGACACACATTCGCCAAGTTGTACGAGGACGATAAGGGAGTTTACCACTCTCTAGGTTTGAGGTAGTCGTTATACAAAGTCGCCTCTGCACTGCCTTCCTCTGGCTGGTAGCTATACTCCCAGCGCGCAAGTGGAGGCATCGACATCAAAATCGATTCCGTACGCCCCCCACTTTGCAGTCCAAATAGCGTGCCACGATCATAAACTAGGTTAAATTCAACATATCGGCCGCGACGATACAGCTGGAAATTGCGCTCACGCTCACCATACTGCTCAGCTTTACGTTTTTCCACAATTGGCAAGTAAGCCTCAGTGTAACCGTTACCCACCGCCTGCATGTAGGCGAACGAGCGTTCAAAGCCCCACTGGTTCAAATCATCGAAGAACAGACCACCAACACCACGAGTCTCATTACGATGGGGTAGGAAGAAATAATCGTCACACCATTTTTTGTGCTCCGCATACACCTCCTCACCAAAAGGCTGACAAATTTGCTTTGCCGTATCATGCCAATGCTGGCAGTCCTCTTCGAAAGGATAAAATGGCGTAAGGTCAAAACCGCCCCCGAACCACCAAATTGGCTCTTCACCCTCTTTCTCAGCTATAAAGAAACGTACATTGGCATGGGATGTGGGAATATATGGGTTCTTAGGATGAATCACCAAAGACACCCCCATGGCTTCAAACTTACGTCCAGCAAGCTCTGGTCGATGCGCAGTCGCAGACGCTGGCATTTTGTCGCCAAACACGTGGGAGAAGTTTACACCGCCTTGTTCAAAAATGTGGCCGTCTTTCATCACTCGACTGCGACCGCCACCGCCTAGCTCCCGCTGCCACTCATCCTGCTGAAAAGTCGCGACGCCGTCTTGCTGCTCGAGCTTTTGGCAGATATCGTCTTGGAGCTGAAGTAGAAAAGCTTTAACTTGATGTTTATCGACTTGCTGCACGAGGACTCCTTAGCCTTGTCGTAATACTTTTAGGGTGCGAGCATCACGGATCTCACTCGGTTTATTTCTACCCCCCGTCTCACCTTCGAGGATCGCAGACAGGCGATTACCTAGTTGCTGCTTAACTTCTTCAGTCGTCATGCAAGATGGCATGCCGGAGAGATTAGCACTGGTCGACGTAATTGGCTTGCCGTAGGCCAAACACAATTTCTGTACCAACTCATGGTCAGTAACACGCACTGCGATGGTGTCAAAAGCGCCGCTCAACCAAGAAGAGACACGGGCACTGGCAGGCATGATCCAAGTGTAAGGCCCAGGCCAAGTTTGCTGAACACTTTCTAGCTGCTGCTCTGTCAGTTGCGCTTCATCAATGTAAGGGCGAAGCTGCTCAAAATTCGCCGCGATAAGGATAAGCCCTTTCTCAACAGGGCGCTCTTTAACGGCTAAAAGCGTTTTAATTGCTTGAGTATCGTCTGGATCACAACCCACACCAAATACCCCTTCCGTTGGATAAGCAATAACTTCACCGGATTGAAGCGCTGCAACTGTGGTTTGAAAATTATCCACCGAGACTCCCTCTTACTAAAAGCTAAACAAATATTTTACATTTCTACGGCACTATGCTCAAAAGCCGAGTGAGAATCCAGAAAAAAACACAAAAATCACCCACGCAAACGTTTTCCTAAGAAAAAAATCCTCGTATAATGCGCGCAAATTAGTCCATTTGCACACGCCTTGAAGGAGCTTCGGATGAAAGTCGGCATTATTATGGGTTCAAAATCAGATTGGCCAACCATGAAACTAGCAGCAGAAATGCTGGATCAGTTTGGTGTGGATTATGAAACCAAGGTTGTTTCTGCTCACCGCACACCGCAACTACTCGCTGACTACGCGACCTCTGCGAAAGAGCGCGGTATCTCAGTCATCATCGCCGGTGCTGGCGGCGCGGCGCACCTTCCAGGTATGGCAGCGGCATTCACCAGTGTTCCAGTTCTGGGTGTTCCAGTTCAAAGTCGTGCACTAAAAGGCATGGACTCATTACTGTCTATCGTGCAAATGCCAAAAGGCATCGCTGTTGGCACACTGGCTATCGGTGAAGCAGGCGCAGCAAACGCGGGTATCCTAGCCGCGCAGATCATTGGTGTTCATGACAACGCCGTAATGGAAAAAGTTGAAGCCTTCCGCAGCCAACAAACAGAAACCGTACTTGCTAACCCAGATCCTTCTGAGGACTAATGATGAAACACGTACTGGTTCTTGGAGCAGGCCAACTGGCGCGCATGATGTCGCTAGCCGGTGCCCCTCTGAATATCAAAATCTCAGCATTTGATGTGCGCAGTGAGAATATCGTTCACCCACTGACACTTGAAGTGCTGGGTAACGGTCTAGAGCATGCCATTGCTGAAGCTGACGTTATCACGGCTGAGTTCGAACACATTCCACTCGATGTCCTCGCGATCTGTGAGAAGAGTGGCAAGTTCCTCCCGTCGACAGAAGCCATCAAAGCTGGTGGTGATCGCCGTATTGAAAAAGGCCTTCTCGACAGCGCAGGTGTGAAAAACGCCAAATATTCCGTTATCAATACACGCGAAGATTTTGATGCGGCTATTGCCCACGTCGGTCTGCCTATGGTGCTTAAGAGCGCATTGGGTGGCTATGACGGAAAAGGTCAGTGGCGTTTAAAAACGCTTGATGATGTCGACACAATTTGGGCAGAAATGGCCGAATGTATTGCAGAATCAGAAAGCCAAGCGATCGTTGCTGAGGAGTTTGTCCCTTTCCAACGCGAAGTATCACTGGTTGGCGCACGCAACAAGCAAGGTGAGATTGCTATCTACCCACTGGCTGAAAACGTACATACTGACGGCGTACTAACGCTATCAACAGCGATTGATGAACCAGAACTGCAAGCTCAAGCGGCGCAAATGTTTACCGCGGTGGCCGAGTCTTTGGACTATGTTGGCGTGCTTGCACTTGAGTTCTTCGATGTGCATGGTCAGTTACTAGTGAATGAGATTGCACCTCGCGTGCACAACTCTGGACACTGGACGCAACAAGGTGCGGATACTTGTCAGTTTGAAAACCATCTACGTGCGGTATGCGACATGCCTCTTGGCTCGACACAAGCCATTCGTGCCACGTCTATGGTGAACATTTTAGGCGAAGATGCATTGCCAGAAGCGGTACACAGCCTGTCTGGCTGCCACGTTCACTGGTATGGTAAAGACAAACGTGCTGGCCGTAAGATGGGTCACATCAATGTCACGGCCAATGACAAAGCGGCACTTAAGGCGCAGCTACTTGCCTTGTCAGAGTTACTCGATGAAGCGGCTTTTCCTGCGCTGAAACCAGCCGCTGAAGCCCTTTAAGCTAGGCGTAAACTTTTAGAAATGGCTCCCTTGGGAGCCATTTCAGATTGCTGACGAACCCCGCTTTTTCAAGCGGGGTTCTTTTTTCGGAGCGGCCGTAGGCCGCGATCGCGATATTTTTTGTTAGATAGCGTTCTGAAGTGAGTAAGGCTTAAATCGGCATACAGAGACTAGTATTTGACTTATTTCTGCCTTATTTAGGCCCATTTTTCGCAGATAGCTCACCACCAACGCTATCTTCTTGATGTTTTGAGCGGCAGCGGCTAACCAACATTGCATTTGCACTTTTGCGAGACCGCGGTAGCGCGCGTAACGGTGGCCATGGTGTTGTTTTGCATCGGCGAAGCTTCGTTCTACTGTTTCACTTCGCCTCCGATACGTCTTCTTTCCGTAGCTAGAGAGTCGCATTTGATTGGCTCGCTCCACCGTCTCACTATAAAGGTGACGCGTTATGACCTTCTGCATATTTTCACTCTTAGTACAGTCGTCCCGAACGGGGCAAAACGCACATTGTTTCGGGTCTGAAGCGTATGAGCGATAGCCTGCGCGTGTTGTGGTTTTATAGATAAGTTCTTGCCCTTCTGGACAGCGATAGGTATCGGTCTCTTTTTGGTATTTGAAGTCTTTCTTCTTAAATTTGTTCTTAGTTCTTGATGGGCGGCGATACCCGAACACACCTAATATACTGCGGCGCTCGAGTGATTCAGCAACAGGCGCAGTGAAGTAACCTGCATCGATACCAACTGCGATAGGATTGAGGTTGAACTGCTCTAGTGTGTGATCGAGACGACGGATATAGGGCTGTGAGTCATTCACATTCCCCGGTGTTGCGTATGTGTCTACGATGATACCGTGCTTACCATCCACGGTTCGGTGGTCAAGATAGAAGAAGCCTTGAGGCTTATTGTCTCGTGTCATAAAGCCACTTTCAGGGTCGGTGGTGCTGACTTTAGTGTTTTTGACGTCTGTCTTTGGTGGCGTCTCTTTGAATGGATTTTTACCTTCAGATTCTCGGTCTGCAGCCACATCTTCATTCAGCATATCAAGATAAGCGCCTGCACTAACTGGACGCAGACGATTCATGTGCTTGTTCTTGTTAGCATTGGCTTTAAGGTGTGTACTGTCAGTGAAGAGCTCCTGTCCTGCGACTAAGTCTTTCTCCATCGCTTGAAGCACTATGTTGTTGAAGATGCGCTCAAAGACGTCAGTACCATTGAAGCGTCGAATTCGGTTCTGGCTTAACGTCGAAGCATGGATAACTTTTTCGGTCAGTGACATTCGTAAGAACCAACGATAAGCGACGTTCACTTCAATTTCTTTGACCAGTTGGCGCTCACTTTTGATGCCGAATAGGTAGCCAAGCAAAATGATTTTGAATAAGCGAACAGGGTCTACGGGCGGGCGGCCGTTATCTTTGCAATATAGATGTGCCACTTCGTCTCGGATGAATTCGAAGTCGATGGCATTATCAATTTTACGAACGAGATGATTTTGTGGAACAAGCTGTTCCATCGTGACCATTTCGAGTTCGTATTGCTGAGGAGAAGGTTCTTGAAGCATATCGGAGTATCCATATTTCGATACTCCTATTAGATCAAAGGTCTAGCTCGAAAGCTAGACCTTTGTCAGCAGTCTGAAATGGCTCCCTTGGGAGCCATTTTTGTTTATTCAGTATCTTGCACTTTATGACATCGCCGTGATGCACACTCTTGCACGGTTCCAGACGCTCGCTTTTTTTCCACCAGCAACTCAAATCCGCAGAATTGACAGTGACCCTCTACAGGCGGGTGATTGACCGCAAACTTACACTTTGGATACTGGTCGCATGCATAGAAGGTTTTGCCGAACCGAGACTTTCTCTCTTTGAGTGTCCCTTTAGCACACTCAGGACAAGAAACCGATGCTTGTTCGGTCTGCTCAGGCTCTTCTTGCTTATTGGGTGATTGAATGAAGTGACATTCAGGGTAGTTGCTGCACCCAATGAACATACCAAAGCGTCCTTGGCGCAACAGCAACTCAGAACCGCAATCCGGACAGGGTACGCCTAACTCTTTGACGACATGACCATCGTTTTGATGCAATGGTTTAATATAGTCACAGCTCGGATATTGGTCACACCCTAGAAAAGGACCATGTTTACCATTTTTGAGAAGCAGCTTACCGGACTGGCATTGGGGACAAGGCTCATGATCTAAGGCGTGTTCATGAGCCGAGAAAAGTTGATTGTCGATTTTACCACTCATGGTGTTCTCTTAACGCAAGCAGCCCATTAAGTTGGGCTGGGAGGATTAATGCACCACACCTCTTTCAGCGGTGTAGATAAGCTCTTCCATGAGAGTGTACGCGTTTTCGTTGCCAGGAACATTGAACAAGACCATTAAAATGATCCATTTCAGGTCATCGAGTTCAAAGTCGTTAGTTTCCAGCCCCATAACTCGGTCAATGACCATCTCGCGAGTTTCGGTGGTCAAGACGCCAATCTGCTCCAAGAACATCAGTAGGCCACGGCTTTTAACATCCATACGCGTCATTTCTTGCTGGGTATAGATTCGCGTAGAGGTCGCGGCACTCATCGCAATCGCAGAATGCTCATCGGTGTTTTGCAGCTCAGCAAGATCCTCAAGCCACTCTAGCGCCTTGTAGATATCTTTTTGCTTAAAACCAGCTCTTAGTAGCTCATCCTCAAGTTCGTCTTGGTCTACCTGCAGATCTGCATCGCTATGCACGTAGGTTTCGAACAGGTACATCAGTATGTCCATCATCATAGCTAGCCTCTCCCCTTAAGAATATAACCACCGTTAACCGCAACAACATGACCCAGTAATTCGAGCTCTAAAAGCTGTTGCATGACCTCTTGAACAGGAATATGGGTCTTTTGAGACAAAATATCAACCGGCGTTGCCTCTATTCCTACGTTAGCCAACAGATCTGCATATGGCAATTCTTCTTTATCAATAACTTGGTCAAACAATGTCGGTTGTACTTTTTTAGACCAGTTTGACAGAGATTCTATTTCACACAATACATCTTCAACACTTTGTACGAGGCAAGCACCAGTTCGTATTAATGAATGACACCCCTGATGATAGGCATGGCGAATAGACCCAGGCACAGCAAACACCTCACGCCCCTGCTCTGCCGCATACCTTGCTGTAATTAACGAGCCACTCTTCTCCGCGGCTTCCACCACCACAACGCCCAGCGACAGACCACTGACAATTCGGTTTCGTCTTGGAAAGTGCTCCGCTCTCGGTTTTATCCAAGGTAGATGTTCACTGACCAGTGCACCTTGCTGAGCGATGCGCTGCGCAAGCGACTTGTGCCGAGCAGGATAAATGGAATCCAGCCCAGATCCCAACACGGCGATAGTCTTGCCATTTGCCTCTAGCGCTCCTTGGTGGGCATGACCGTCGATACCCAGCGCCAATCCACTTGTTACGCAGTAGCCAAAGTTAACGAACTCCGCAGCAAAGCTACGCGCTGTTTCTAAACCACCAGCACTGGCGTTTCGGCTGCCAACCATGGCAATTTGCGGCTCTGACAATAGCGCCGCGTCACCTTGTACAAAAAGTACTGGCGGACAACCTTTGGACTCTCGCAGTAACGTTGGATACTCATGGTCTTGTTGAAGAAGGATATGATTATTCGCATTCTCTCGCCAAGCCAAGGCTCGCTCTGCGATCTCAATAGATTGCTTGCGAATAAAACTAACCTGATTAGGCTTCAGTCCAATGGCCGATAATGTCTGCTCATCCGACTCGACAATATTGCGCGGATCATCCACAGCGAGCAGCTTATAGAAGGTAACTGGGCCAATGCCGGGGCACAAAGAAAGGCGCAGCCATGCCGATGCTTTACTCTCATCCATGAAGTCATCCATCAGCTGTTGGGGCGCAGGGAAGGCGAAATGACAAGCATGTGCTGAGTAATCGGCTCGCTCGCCTCGATGATCACAGCAATACTAAAAAAAGGATAGCTGCGGATCACCACCAGTTGCCCGACTTCAACCGTCGGCATCCTCAGCGACGTCTCTTCTTCACTCAACTCCACCAGGCCTCGTTCTCCCTTAGAAAATTGAACGCCATGCGTTGGTCTCACTAACGAGTAGCTACTGCCTTGCTCGACCTGAGACACGTAACCACGATTGAGCACCACCGCCTGTCCTCTCACTGCATAGTTCACCGCATCCATCATTCCCGCAATACTTAGATCGTCAATAGCCGGGCCGGCATGAGGCTGAAAGTGGTTAATCTGTTCTGGGGTTTGTATCGCCGAGAGAGGGATTGCAACGTCGCCTTGCTTAATTTCATGAATGAACCTTTCAATCTTAAGGGTGGTAACGTCACTCACTTGAGACTGGCTGCGCGCAATCGCCACCATTCTTACTTGCTGCATACTGTATTCTGACTGCGGTGCAGCAAAGCGCTGGCTAGCACGATAGATAGCCCACTCGGTTTCGCCACCTTGATAGTCAATGTAGACATCATCTTCAGCGGTCACGTAGTTAAGACCATCACTTGAGCCAATCACTTTAGGAAGGCTCGCCAAATCGCTCTCTAGCACTAACCCTTCCCTTTGAGTGTAACGAGCTTGGGTCAGGGCGTTAATGGCGGCGATGGGCGTTTTCGTGGTGACTTGAATCGTCGGCGACAGCTTCTTGGTCGCCTTACGCACCAACCTTGGCTGACCATCAACCCATGTCAGCATCAGTTTGTCACCGGGATAAATAAGGTCGGGGTCACCAATGTGCCGGTTCTGACTCCAAAGCTCAGGCCAGCGCCATGGCGAGTGTAAATAGAGACTCGAAATTCCCCACAGCGTATCGCCCTGCTTTACCTGATAAACAGCAGGGACCGTCTCTTTAATCGTAAGCGGGTTATCAGCAAAAGAGAAAAAGCTCAGGGCGAGTGTGAGAACAACAATGTAAACCCTCAATACCAGCACATTTCCCTGCTTCATACACCGCAATCCTTCGCTTTGTTTCAAGGGATGCTGTCATTTAGGTTAGAAAATGTCTAGAATTGAACCAACGAAGTCCAAGCCTATTCGGCACAGTTCAACATTTTGAGTGTATATGTCTGTATTACAAGTATTAACTTTCCCGGATGATCGCCTAAGAACGGTAGCAAAGCCCGTTGAAGCGGTAACGCCGGAAATCCAAACAATCGTCGACGACATGATTGAAACCATGTATGACGAAGAAGGTATCGGTCTGGCAGCAACCCAAGTTGACGTTCATCAGCGAATTGTTGTGATTGATATTTCAGATACTCGCGACGAGCCAATGGTACTGATCAACCCAGAAATCACTGAAAAACGTGGCGAAGACGGTATCGAAGAAGGCTGTCTATCAGTACCAGGCGCTCGCGCACTGGTGCCTCGTGCTGCAGAAGTCACTGTGAAAGCACTAAACCGCGACGGTGAAGAGTTCACTTTCGATGCGGATGATCTATTGGCTATCTGTGTTCAACATGAGCTTGACCACCTAGAGGGTAAACTGTTTGTTGATTACCTTTCCCCTCTAAAGCGCAAGCGCATTAAAGACAAGCTTGAGAAAATTAAGCGCTTTAACGCTAAGCAGTAGTCATCGAATAAGAATTTAAGTTAAGAGAGGTCAGTGTGAGCCAATCATTACGTATTGTGTTTGCCGGTACTCCAGACTTCGCCGCCCGTCACTTGGCGGCGTTATTGTCTTCGGAGCATGAGGTTATCGCGGTTTATACCCAACCGGATCGCCCTGCAGGCCGTGGTAAAAAGCTTACCGCAAGCCCAGTTAAAAACATCGCGCTTGAGCACGATATTCCCGTTTATCAGCCAGTCAACTTCAAGTCAGACGAAGCCAAACAAGAGCTGAAAGATCTCAACGCCGATATCATGGTGGTTGTCGCGTACGGTCTACTATTACCTCAAGCAGTACTCGATACGCCAAAACTCGGTTGTATTAACGTGCACGGCTCTATCTTGCCTCGCTGGCGCGGCGCAGCACCAATTCAGCGCTCTATCTGGGCAGGCGATGCTGAGACCGGCGTGACTATTATGCAGATGGATATCGGCCTTGATACTGGTGACATGCTAAAAATCGCCACATTGCCAATTGAAGCTACCGATACCAGCACCACCATGTATGACAAGCTTGCTGAACTTGGTCCAGAGGCTCTCGTTGATTGTCTTGGTGATATCGCAGCGGGCAAGGCCAACCCTGTCAAACAGGACGATGAGCAAGCCAATTACGCCAGCAAGCTGAGTAAAGACGAAGCTAAGATCGATTGGTCTCAAGACGCCGCGTTTATCGAGCGCTGCGTACGAGCCTTTAACCCATGGCCAATGAGTTTCTTCTCTGTTGAAGAGAACAACATCAAGGTTTGGCAATCTCGCGTTGAAGCAAGTGCGACAGACGCGGCAGCGGGGACTATCCTTAAGGCTGATAAAACAGGAATTTACGTTGCAACTGGTCAAGATACTTTGGTTCTGGAGCAAATCCAGATCCCAGGTAAGAAAGCGATGCCAGTGAGCGATGTTCTCAATTCCAAAGCCAGCTGGTTTGAAGTCGGCAGTATCCTAGGTTAGCGATACCCACCGCATACGATATTTAGGGCCAGTGCTGACCAGTACGGGCCCTAGTTTGTTTTCATAGCAACACAATTTTAGGTAACTAACATGAACGTTCGCGCTGTCGCGGCTAATATCCTTTTCCAAGTGGTTGATAAAGGCCAATCGCTCTCGAGTGCACTTCCATTAGGTCAGCAGCAGGTGAAACCTCGCGACCAAGCACTGCTTCAAGAAATCTGTTTTGGTGCGCTTCGAATTTTGCCTCGTCTCGAGTCTATCGCTTCCGAATTAATGGATAAGCCACTCAAAGGCAAACAGCGCGTATTTCATCATTTGATTTTAGTGGGTCTCTACCAAATCGGTCATATGCGTATTCCTGCCCACGCAGCAGTCGGCGAGACCGTTGAAGCCACTAAAGCACTGAAAGGCCCAAAGCTGCGTGGTTTGATCAATGCGGTATTGCGCAATTATCAGCGTAATCAAGAGCAGCTCGATCAAAAATCGGTCAGCCATAATGCAGGCAAGTATGGTCACCCAAGCTGGCTACTAAAACTGTTGCAGCAAAGCTACCCAGAACAGTGGGAGAGCATTGTTGAAGCCAACAACATGAAAGCACCGATGTGGCTGCGTGTGAACCACCAGCACTTGCCGCGTGATGACTATCAAGCGCTTCTCAAAAATGAAGGCATAGATTCCACTCCACACCCAGAGGCGCAAGATGCCCTAAAATTGGCCGCGCCGTGCGATGTGACCAAACTGCCAGGCTTTGAAAAAGGTTGGGTATCGGTACAAGACGCCGCAGCACAACTATCGATTAACTATCTTGAGCCGCAAGATGGCGAACTGATCTTAGATTGTTGCGCCGCACCGGGTGGTAAAACAGCGCATATTCTAGAGCGAACCAAAGACAGCCAAGTCGTCGCGATTGACTGTGATGAGACGCGTCTCAAGCGCGTTCACGACAACCTAAAGCGCCTTAATCTACAGGCGAAAGTGGTGTGTGGTGATGCAAGAACGCCGCAGGAATGGTGGCAAGGCGAGCAATTCGACCGCATCATATTGGATGCACCATGTTCGGCAACCGGCGTTATTCGCCGCCACCCTGACATCAAGTGGTTGCGCCGCGCGGAGGACATTGACGCGCTAGCCGAGTTACAACGCGAGATCTTTGATGCCATGTGGCAGCAACTGAAAGTGGGGGGGACTTTGGTTTATGCGACGTGCTCTATCACGCCGCAGGAAAACAAAGACCAAGTCATTGCATTCTTGGCGCGCACCGCGAATGCTGAGCTTATCGGCTCAGATAAAGAGAACCCAGGTCGTCAGATTCTTCCGGGTGAACACGATATGGATGGCTTCTATTACGCAGTGCTACAGAAGACGCAGTAATCGACCATTAAAAGGGAACTTAAAAATCAATAGCATGCTAACTTATTGATGGCTATGCTATTGACGTAATGAGTTTATAAAAAAACAGAAGAGCGAAATGTTATGAAAATCATCATTCTTGGAGCTGGTCAAGTTGGTGGCACCCTAGCGGAGAACCTCGTAGGGGAAAACAACGATATTACTATCGTCGACCGCGACAGCGACCGTTTAAGAGAGCTGCAAGATAAGTATGATTTGCGTGTCGTCAATGGCTACGCTTGTCACCCTGACGTGCTAAGAGAAGCCGGCGCACAAGATGCCGACATGTTGGTCGCCGTAACCAATATGGACGAAACCAACATGGCAGCCTGTCAGGTCGCATTTTCGCTGTTCAACACCCCAAACCGTGTGGCGCGTATTCGCTCTCGTGAATACCTGATCGAGAAAGAGAGTTTGTTTAACTCTGGTGCGATTCCGGTTGACCACCTGATTGCCCCAGAAGAGCTCGTCACCAGCTACATCGAAAGACTGATCCAATACCCAGGCGCGCTGCAAGTTGTCAGCTTTGCCGATGAACGCGTCAGTCTTGTCGCGGTAAAAGCCTACTACGGCGGTCCGCTAGTGGGGAATGCACTGTCCACTCTACGTGAGCATATGCCGCACATCGACACCCGTGTCGCGGCGATTTTCCGTCAAGGCCGTCCAATTCGCCCACAAGGCACCACCATTATTGAAGCCGATGATGAAGTGTTCTTCGTCGCGGCAAGCAACCATATTCGCTCGGTAATGAGTGAGCTACAGCGCCTAGAGAAGCCGTACCGCCGCATCATGATTGTGGGTGGTGGTAACATCGGTGCCAGTCTTGCTAAACGCCTAGAGCAAACCTACAGCGTTAAACTGATTGAGCGCAGCTATCAGCGTGCAGAGAAGCTGTCTGAAGAGCTAGAAAACACCATCGTTTTCTGTGGTGATGCCGCAGACCAAGAGCTGCTTGCAGAAGAAAACATCGATCAAGTCGATGTGTTTATTGCACTCACCAACGAAGATGAAACCAACATCATGTCGGCGATGCTGGCGAAGAAAATGGGTGCCAAAAAGGTGATGGTACTTATCCAGCGCGGCGCTTATGTTGATCTCGTCCAAGGTGGCACCATTGATGTGGCGATTTCACCTCAACAGGCGACGATTTCTGCTCTGCTTACTCACGTTCGCCGTGCGGATATCGTCAACGTATCCTCACTACGCCGCGGTGCCGCAGAAGCCATCGAAGCGGTCGCCCATGGTGATGAAACCACCTCTAAAGTGGTTGGCAAGGCCATCGGTGATATCAAACTGCCACCGGGCACCACCATCGGCGCAATTGTGCGTGGTGAAGAAGTACTCATTGCCCACGACCGTACCATTATCGAGCAGGATGACCACGTAGTGATGTTCTTGGTTGATAAGAAATACGTGCCGGATGTTGAGGCACTGTTCCAGCCGAGCGCGTTCTTCTTGTAAGGCAATTTTATGGTTAACGCCCGCCCGGTCTCGTTCGTTATAGGGTTAGTGCTGTCTAAGCTGGCCCTATTCATGTACGTGCCCACTCTCGTCGCTTTCTTTACTGGTACCGATGGCTTTCTCGACTTTGGTCTTGCGGTCGTCATTACGCACATCGCGGCATTCCTTTGTCTCACCATAGGTCGAACCAAACATTTTAAGCTTGGTGTTCGAGATATGTTCTTGATCACCAGTCTTGTATGGACCATTGCTAGCGCTTTTGCAGCGCTGCCCTTCGTGTTCATCAACCACATCAGTTTTACCGACGCCTACTTTGAAACCATGTCAGGTATCACCACCACAGGCTCGACTGTACTCAGTGGCCTCGACAACATGGCGCCGAGTATCTTGCTATGGCGCTCAATATTACAGTGGCTGGGCGGTATCGGCTTTATTGTAATGGCGGTAGCCGTCTTACCGATGCTCAACGTCGGGGGGATGCGACTGTTCCAGACCGAATCTTCCGACTGGTCTGATAAAAGTAGTCCACGCGCGAAAACCGTCGCCAAAAACATTGTGGTGGTGTACTTAGTACTGACAGGCTTGTGCTTACTCGGCTATCTTGCAACAGGCATGAACCTATTCGATGCCATTAACCACTCATTTACCACGTTATCCACTGGTGGCTACTCCACCTCTGACGGCTCAATGAACCACTTCTCTGAAGGGTCACACTGGGTTGGCACTGTGTTTATGTTCTTGGGCGGCTTACCCTTCTTGCTGTTTGTGGCCGCACTGTCGAAACGCGACCCGAGAGTGTTGTTTAATGACGCTCAAGTACGCGGCTTTGGTTATCTTTTCTTGATAGCCAGTACGGTTGTGGCTCTTTGGCTGTTTATCGAGGACGGCTATGCCTTAGATGATGCCTTCCGCGTCTCTATGTTCAACATCGTCTCGGTGGTGACCACCACTGGGTTTGGTTTGGAAGACTTCACCGCCTGGGGACCACTGCCTTCAGTCGTGTTTGCCTTCATGATGATGGTAGGGGCGTGTTCAGGTTCAACCTCTGGCGGCATTAAGATATTTCGCTTTCAGATTGCGGTGACGCTGCTGCACAAACAAATGATGAAGCTTATTCACCCATCTGGCGTGTTCGTGCAGCGTTACAACCAGCGCCCAGTAAACGATGATATCGTGCGCTCCGTCGTGGCATTTGGCTTGATGTTCTTTGTGACGATTATCGTTCTTGCTGCAGCACTCAGCGCGATGGGTTTAGACCCTACCACCAGTATTTCTGGCGCGATTACCGCCGTTGCGAATGTGGGACCGGGTATGGGCTCAGTCATTGGCCCAACAGGAAACTTTGCTCCGCTGCCCGATGCGGCAAAATGGTTACTGAGTTTAGGTATGCTAATGGGGCGCTTGGAAATCCTCACACTGATCGTACTGTTCTTCCCTGCATTCTGGCGCCGCTAGTCGCGGCGTTATCTAGACTACACTGGCGTCACATACCAATACACAGCAAAGAAGTGACACGCCGCTCCCCCTAACACAAACAGATGCCAAATGGCGTGATTATAAGGAATGCGTTTGTTGGCGTAGAACACCACACCCAGCGTGTAAATTGCCCCACCAGCAGCAAGCAAGATAAGCCCTGAAGGTTCAAGATGTTTGGCGAGCTGATAAATCACAATGAGCGATAACCACCCCATCACCAGATAGGTAATCAGTGACGCACGTTTAAAGCGATAGACAAAAAACAGCTTCATGATAATGCCAATCACCGCAAGCGCCCAAATCACCATCATTAATCCAACTGCAAGTGGCGTGCGTAAACTCACCAACATAAATGGGGTATAGCTACCCGCTATAAGTAAGAAAATAGCACAGTGATCAAAGGTCTTTAGCCAACGTTTACTGCTCGGGTGCGGAATGGAATGATACAGGGTTGAGGCGAGGAACAAGGTGATCATGCTGCCGCCATACAGACTCATGCTGGTCATGGTCATCACATCGGCACCTGCGGCCAGTGAGCGCTGCAACAGCAATACCAACCCTAGGATCGACAGCAAGATACCAATTCCATGAGTAACACTGTTGGCCCACTCTTCACGTGCGCTGTAGTGGGAAGTGATCGTCGACATGCCCGCATACTCTCATTTTGGTCACAAAATCAGAGCATGCCACATTCAGCGAACATGTGTTAGCTCAAAGTTAGGTAGTTTGCTCTAGGTAGTCTAGAACCTGTTTGCCCGCTTCCTCACCAGAAAGAGAACTTGGTAAAGTGAGCTCGCGTTTGAGCTGGCCAAGGCCAATCAAACTAGACAGCATACCTTTGACCCCTTCTTTATTGCGGTCGATCTCAAACCACAACTTAAGTTCATCTTCACTGCGATACGCGATGATCTCTAACTCTCGCCAGCGGCCGTGGTATGGGCCTGTGGTTGGCACAAACTCAAATTCTTGAACAAACGGCATGGCAAAGCCTTTCGCTGCTTCGCATTCCACTTGGCGTATGCGCAATCCTTGGTCTTCAAGTGCGACAAAGATGCCATCAATGAGAGGATCAGGGCGAACGGTCAGCATATCTTTGTCTTTCGGATCCGCTGCCATGGCAATATCGAGGCCAGTCTCCAGCCACACACGTGAATCGCCAATTGTCACCGGAGTATTCCATGGCACATTCAGTTCAACGTCGAAGTCACGGGTTTCTCCAGGCTCTATGGTAAACGCATACGGCAAGGTCCAAGACTGCAGCTCATAGGTTTTGGAGACTTTCTTTTTTGGCGCTCCAGGATGATTACTATTGTCGTTTTGGTTTTGCGCTACCTCGTCGATGTAACGGCAACATAGCTTAAGCTTGATGTTGTCGACCGTTTGCGCGGTTTTACCACCATAAACATGAATAGTTACTTTTGCTGTCTCGCCCGGATGCAGAAACTCTTGATGCAGAACAGAGTCAACTTTGGCTGCCCCTATCCCAAAACTTGCTAAGGTTTTTTTGAAAAAAGACATTCTTACTTCCTTTAATAACCAAAGACACTTGCTAGTGTTGTATCGTAAATCGCCAGAGAAAACAAACGATACACGCACAGAGTCGGTGAAGAAAAAATAACCACTTTTTTTATGGGACCTATCGAATATCAGAAAGCTTACTGCTATTCTATGCGTGGTGTGCATGCACACCGTTATTCCTGATTACTTATTTGGAGTGGCATCAGTCAAAAAAGAGCGACATTGGGAGTCTATTCCGTGTTTCTCATAGGTGATCAGGCCATGTAGTTGGCAACGGAATTGCCTGACTTGTTAGGTTACAACAATATGCGCCCAACACCCGTCAGGTTCTCGTACTCGGCTAACCGTAGTGCGTTAATGCGTCGTCGCAGTGGTTTTGTCGCTGCACCTGTCGCGAAAAAAGTCGCTCCTTCAATGACCCTAGTTGAGCAAGGTGTCCGAATGACATCAACGCCAGCAAGCGTTGTTAAGGCAGCTTAATAAAAAGCGCAGTCTGTCTGCGCTTTTTTTTGTCTTCCATTTCGCCATATATTGGTATTCTCAATGAACTTTGATACTTTTAATCAAAAATACCTATAAATTTTGTGGAGAAAGTTATGAAGTGTCACCGCGTCAACGAACTGATAGAGCTCATTCACCCTGAATGGCAAAAAGATTCTGATCTCAATCTGCTTGAGTTCCTGGTTAAACTTGCTCAAGAGGCAGGCTACGAAGGCAAACTCGAAGATCTCACCGATGACGTGCTTATCTACCATCTCAAGATGCGCAACAGCCAAAAAGACGAGATGATCCCGGGCCTTGCCAAAGACCAAGAGGATGATTTCAAGACCGCTATTCTTAAAGCTCGTGGCATCATCAAGTAACGATTAGTTATAAAAACGACCCTTTATAGGGTCGTTTTTTCTATGACGGCTCGCTCATTTTGTTGTTAAAGGTTGATAGCGTTAAAGAAATGAAATTGTTATCAGGGTTATAATCCTTGGGTTTTCATACTGCGTACTGAATAGCAATGCCAAATAAAATGGTATGGCCGCGTACACAGTTACTGCAATGTCGGAAAAGATAGAGTGCGTACGAAACGCACCGTCAGCCCAAGAAGGACACTCAACAATGAGTCAGGACAAAATCGACGTAAAGGATGTAACGCCTAAAACGTTCAACCCCAAAACCCACAAAGGCAACGGCGACAGATTCAACCCAAGCAACCGGATCTATGTTCGAGAGAGCAAAGGGACCTTTCAAAAACTAAGACGCTATGGCGGCTGGTTCCTACTGGTATTGTTTGCCCTAGTGCCATGGATACCTTATGGCGAGAGACAAGCGGTGCTGCTCGATATTGGTAATCAGCAGTTTAACTTTTTTGGTACCACCCTTTATCCGCAAGATCTCACCCTGCTCGCCTTACTATTCATGGTTGCAGCCTTTGGCCTATTCTTTATCACCACCTTTCTAGGTCGCGTATGGTGTGGCTACTTGTGCCCGCAAACCGTCTGGACCTTTATGTACATCTGGTTCGAGGAAAAACTCGAAGGCAGCGCCAACAAGCGTCGTAAACAAGACAGCGGCAAACTCACTGGAAATCTTATCGCGCGTAAAGGCCTCAAGCATGCCGCGTGGATCGCGATTGCCCTGGCCACCGGTTTTACCTTTACCGGTTACTTTGTGCCCATTGGCCCTCTTGTTAGCGATTTCTTTACCTTTAATGCTAGCTTTTGGCCGGTATTTTGGGTCGTGTTCTTCGCGGCTTGTACCTACGCCAACGCTGGGTGGATGCGCTCGATTATGTGTATTCACATGTGCCCGTATGCGCGCTTCCAATCAGCGATGTTCGACAAAGACACCTTCATCGTCGGTTACGATGCCAAACGCGGTGAAAAGCGTGGCCCTCGCTCTCGCAAAGCGGATCCGAAGCAGCTTGGATTGGGTGACTGTATTGATTGTGATCTGTGTGTTCAGGTCTGTCCGACTGGCATCGATATCCGTGATGGGCTTCAATACGAGTGCATTAACTGCGGTGCCTGCATCGATGCTTGTGACAAGACCATGGATCGTATGGGCTATGATAAAGGACTTATTAGCTACACCACTGAGCACCGTTTGTCTGGAAAACACACCAAAGTGATGCGACCAAAACTGTTGGGTTATGGTGCCGTTCTGTTGGTGATGATTGGCTTGTTCTTCGTTCAAGTTTCAGCGGTGGATCCTGCTGGACTGAGTGTACTGCGCGATCGTAACCAGCTGTTCCGAGTCAATAGTGACGGTCTGGTTGAAAATACCTATACCCTAAAAGTCATTAATAAGACCCAGCAAGAGCAGCAGTACACATTGAGTGTTTCAGGTCTGGAGGGAGCGACTTGGTATGGCAGACAAACCATCAACGTCGAGCCGGGCGAGGTATACATATTGCCGATAAGCCTAGGTGCCGATCCCGATAAGCTCAGTTCACCTGTCTCGACAATTCAGTTTATACTGAGCGACAGTAATGACTTCTCCGTACAAATGGAGAGTCGATTTATCAAGAAGCTTTAGCGCTTAAGCAGCAACTAATTATAGGAAAGGGCTCGGCAACGAGCCCTTTTATCATCACCATGACAGACACTGCGTTCAACTTCGACGCCCTAACCCCGGATTTCATGTGGTACGCCCTGGAAAGTATCGGTGTCAGAGCCGAATCCGGCCTGCTTCCCCTCAACAGCTATGAAAACCGCGTGTATCAGTTCACCGATGAAGAGCGTAAGCGCTACGTGGTTAAGTTCTATCGCCCGCAACGTTGGAGCCAAGCACAAATCCAAGAAGAGCACGACTTTGCTCATGAGCTTTTGGAACATGAGGTCCCTGTCTCTGCTCCGCTTACCATCAACGGACAGAGCATTCATGAATACCAAGGCTATCTATTTACTTTGTTCGCAAGCGAAGGCGGCAGACAGTTTGAGGTGGATAACCTTGAACAAATTGAATGGGTAGGACGCTTCCTAGGTCGTATCCATAAAGTCGGCGCCAGCAAGCCTTTCGAACATCGCCCCACAATCGGGTTGGATGAGTACCTTTACCAGCCACGCAAGCTACTGCAGAACTCAAGCTTTATCCCTGCACATCTGGAAAATGCCTTCTTTAGCGACTTAGATATGCTGATCGGCCAAATTGAAGCTCATTGGCAGCCGACAGAAACCATCAGGCTACATGGCGATTGCCATCCAGGCAATATTTTATGGCGTGATGGGCCAATGTTTGTCGACCTCGACGATGCTCGCAACGGCCCGGCAGTGCAAGATCTGTGGATGCTGCTCAACGGAGATCGTCAAGATAAACTGATGCAACTCGATGTGTTATTAGAGGGGTATCAAGAATTCAGTGAATTGCCTAGTAGTCAGTTGAAACTTATTGAACCATTACGCGGTCTACGTATGGTGCACTACATGGCATGGCTCGCCAAACGCTGGCACGATCCGGCATTTCCACAAGCGTTTCCTTGGTTCAATGACGCCAAATACTGGGAAGGTCAGGTACTTGGTTTTAAAGAGCAAATTGCCGCTCTTAACGAAAAGCCACTTTCATTGCAGCCGCAGTGGTGACAAACTAGTCGAAATCCGTCAATAGGATTGAGTTTTACACATGGAGAAAATAATGAAAAAAATCATCGCACTTTTTGCGACGCTACTCGTCAGCCTAAGCGTCAGTGCCGCGCAGTTCCAAGAAGGGACTCACTATAAAGTGTTGGAGTTAGAAAAGTCATCAAAGCCTGTGGTGACCGAGTTCTTCTCATTCTATTGCCCGCACTGTAACAGCTTTGAGCCAATCATCGCTCAGCTTAAAAAGAAGATCCCTGCTGACGCCAAATTCCAGAAGAACCACGTTTCTTTTATGGGTGGTCCAATGGGTCTTTCGATGAGTAAGGCTTACGCGACAATGATCGCGCTAAAAGTCGAAGATAAAATGACGCCAGTACTGTTTAACCGTATTCACAACTTAAACAAACCGCCGAAAAACGATGAAGAGCTACGCCAAATCTTCCTAGATGAAGGGGTAGACGCTAAGAAATTCGATTCAGCGTTTAACGGTTTTGCCGTTGATTCCATGGTTCGTCGCTTCGATAAGCAATTTAAAGATAGCGGCCTAACGGGTGTTCCTGCGGTAATCGTTAACAACAAGTACCTAGTTGAAGCGGGTGGCATTACCTCTCTTGATGAGTATTTTGAGCTGGTTAACTTCCTACTGAAAAAGTAATCCAACTCTAAAACGAAAAACCGAGCCTGATATCATCACGGCTCGGTTTTTTTATTTGCGATGAATCTGTTTCAACATATCATCTTTTTGCTGCCAGACATCCCCAAGCCATTGCTGGAAACGACGCTTATAGGGCTTATCGTTGAAGTAATCCCCTGACACATTCTCATCGATGGGCAGAGTCTGCACTTTTACCACAATCTTGGTCATGTTACCCATCAACGCCGCTTTAAATGGCTCGACTCTATTCTCAGGGTAAGCCAAAGTGACATCGATAATCCTATCAAACTGCTCGCCCATCGCCGCCAACGTATACGCGATACCGCCTGATTTCGGTTGCAGCAAGTGCTGGAAACCCGACTTACTGCGCTTTTGCTTCTCAGTGGTAAAGCGCGTGCCTTCGACGTAATTCACCACCGTTGTCGGCGTATCCTTAAATTTGGCACAAGAGCGACGCGTAGTTTCTAAGTCTTGGCCACGTTTTTCTGGGTGCTTAATTAAATATTCACGAGAGTAGCGCTTCATAAATGGCATATTGAGCGCCCAGCACGCCATACCCACAAAAGGAACGTACAGCAGTTGCTGCTTGAGGAAGAATTTGGGCATAGGAATGCGATCTTTGAATACGCTGCACAAGACCACAATATCGGTCCAGCTTAAGTGATTGCTGATCATCAAATACCAGCCATCTTTTCTCAGCGCTTCAATGCCTTCAATTTCCCATTCAAGCTTAGGGTTTATCAAACAAAGTATTGCGTGATTCACCGTTGCCCATAGCCACATAAACTTATTCGCAAGTTTGGTACATAAGGCCTGAATGGGCTTAAACGGCAGCGCCAGTTTGATCAGCCCAAAGCCTAAGATAGGGATCGAGCAAAATGCGGTATTGAGGATGACGAGCGACGAACTCATTACAAAAATTAGGTATCCAAGCATATCTAATGTTCTATGAAGTATTTGTAACAGTTTTATGGCGGTTAATTGTACAAGGGGAAATACCCTACGCAACGATTAATTTATTGGTCTGATTTGTGTTGTAACTTGCAAAAAACAATCTTATTCTGAACCAATAACATAACATAAACATATAATTACAACCGTTACCTCAATAATCAGAATGTGATAAGGAACCGTTATGAAAAGGGCATGGAGTGTCTTAGCAGTGTCACTGAGTGTTGTCTCTTATGGTGCTGCAGCTAAATTGGGAGAAAGTAATGGCTTTAGTGGCGAAATCGCACTAAACGCCGCTTACGCTAGCAAAACGTCAAACCTTAGCAATACCGATGATGAATTTCGCACCTATACCGGTGAGGCACAAGAAGACAGTAGCGCATTAGTTCTGCCACTGGGTAACATTCAATACACCTGGGGCTCACGTTCCAACCATCAAGTTTTCTTAGGTACTTCTCGAGCCGACGTTGCCGTAGGTACACTGGCACTTGAAACCGGCTACCGCTATCAATTTCAAGATGGGACCAAGTGGAGCCTAGCGATTTTGCCAACCATTCTTGAAGGTGAAGTATGGCGCGACCCTTACCTTGAAAATCAAGCTCGGAGCACAACAGACGAGAAAGGCACCGCCTATCGTATGCAAATCAATAACATCGCCGGCTCGCTTTTCAGCCTCGACCTTGCTTATGGCAAGCGTGAATTAGACTCGGAGTTATCTGGCTCTGGCGCGAATTTAACGGCGAATGAAATGGCAGCGCTCGACAGAAATGCCGATATCCTCTACGGCAAATTCAAAATGATGCTGCCTGTCCGCAAAGGAGTCATGTTATTCCCTGCGCTTATCTACACCCAGCAAGATGCAAACGGTAGCGCGATGAAGAGCAACACCTATGGTGCTGAAGTTTCTTCCTTTATCTCTGCTGGCAATCACCAATTTGCTTTCACCGTGACGTATCTCAACCGACAATATGATAGTGCAAACCCAGTGTTCGACAATGTCACTCGCGAAGATGATGAATGGAAAGCGTTTTTGGCCTATGAATATCCGGGCATCTTCTACGCAGATAACCTCTCTTTGGTCGCATTTGGTGGTGTGAACAACAGCAGCTCCAATATTGCCTTCTATGATGAGAAAGATTGGATCACTTCTGTGGGTCTAAATTGGGAGTTCTAATAGAACCCGAAGCGAAGCATTAAAACTATCAATATATGGCTTAACAAAACATGTTGTTAAGCCATTTTTTGTCATTAAAGTATCCGCACCAAATATAGGTACTTGGATTGAGTACCTCAATGAGCCTACTGACGGATATTGTATGACCAAATTTAAGCCCCTCGTTACCGCTGCCCTACTTACTGTTATTAGCCAATCAGCAATCGCAGCACTAGCGCCAGAATCCGGCTTTAGTGGTGAACTCTCCCTCAGTAACGCGAGGATCGGCGACAAGTCTAACTTCGTCGCCAGTTCCGATCCCAAAATCAGCAGTGCCGAAGAAGCCTATGATGAATTCTGGATGCCGCTTGGCATGGTCAAATATACCTATGGGGCTAACCTGGATAAAGAGTGGTTTATTGGTACCTCGCGAAACGACATTGCTGTGGGTATGTTTGTTCTCGAAGGCGGGTATCGTCAGCAGCTGCAAGATGGCTCTATTTGGAGTGTTTCCTACCTTCCGACTGTGATTGGTGAACCGATTTGGAAAAACCCTTATGTCGGCGCCGAGCAGCTCGAAGAAACCGAGGCCAAAGGCCAAGCTTATCGCCTGCAGATCGAGAATATTGCCGGCACTTTGCTCACTCTAGATATGGCTTACGGCAGCCGTGAAGTGAACGCAGAAAGCTCCGCTGCCAACTTAAGTAGCCAACTGTCCAACCAGTACGACCGAAACAGCGACCTGTATTACCTCAAGGGCTCTTACAGCGTCGAGGTCAGCCAACACTGGGCGTTATTCCCTTCGCTTATTTACCTCCTTGACGATGCAAAAGGTGAAGCGATGAACAACCAAGGCGCAGGCGGGGAGCTGACCGCGCTGTTTAACTATGACAGCCACAGTATCGCAGCCACAATGAGCTACATGAATCACGAATTCTCAGGTCATAACGCTATCTTTGAGCAATCCGGTCGCATCGACGACAAATACAGTGCGTTCCTCGCTTACGAGTACTTATCACTGTGGAATATCGACTCACTGTCGCTGATTTCGCTTTCTGGCTACAATGCGACCGACTCTTCAATCGCATTCTATGACTCTGCAGACTGGATCACTTCTATCGGTATGAACTTCGCATTCTAGCTACACAGCCTGAGCGCTGAGCTGTTTTAGCAACCTATCCATAGCGCGATAGCCGAGAGCCTCTGCAATATGAGCTCGCTGAATAGCGGGCTCATTGGCAAGATCGGCAATCGTTCGCGCGACCTTAATAATGCGATGATACGCGCGAATCGACAAACCTAACCGATGCAGGGCATTTTCCAAAAATTCGGCATCGGCTTTTTCTAGGCGGCAATAATGCTCTATCTCGCGACTTTGCAACAGAGCATTCACTTTGCCACTTCTCGACAACATCGCCTCTCTTGCCTCCAAAACACGTTGTTTAACAACTTGTGTTGTTTCTCCCCTATCTCCGCCCTCAGCTAAAGTGCCTTTGGGAAGCGAGGGGATCTCTATCGACATATCAAATCTATCCAGTAAGGGTCCGGAGAGTCGACTTAAATAACGTAAAATGAGCTGTGGATTGGTTCTGGATTGATTGCCTTCGTAGTAACCAGTAGGACTGGGGTTCAAGGCACCAACCAGTTGGAATCGAGCCGGGAAGCGCGTCTTTCCTTGAGCTCGAGAAATGATAATTTCACCCGATTCCAATGGTTCACGAAGTGAGTCTAGGACTTTGCGCTCAAATTCTGGCATTTCATCAAGGAACAGCAGACCGTTGTGCGCCAACGAGATCTCCCCCGGCTTAGGAATGGATCCACCGCCAACTAACGCAGCCATCGAGCTTGAGTGGTGGGGAGCGCGAAATGGCCTAGTCCTCCAGTTGTTTTCATTGATTTCTTGTTGGGTCAGTGACGCAACGGAAGCGGTCTCCATAGCCTCATCTTCACTCATCTCTGGCAGTAAGTCGCATAAACGAGAAGCCAGCATGGTTTTACCGGTACCAGGAGGGCCGAGAAAGAGTAAGTTATGATTTCCTGCCGCAGCAATTTCCAACGCGCGCTTACCTTGCTGCTGGCCGATTATATCTTGCAAATCGCGTGTTTTCGTCGGCGCTTGGATACGAGGCTCACTGGTCACCAACGAGAGAGCTTGCTGCCCCATTAAATAACCACACACATCCAACAGTGATGAGGCTGACTTATGATTTTCTTTACCGACGAGCGCCGCTTGATCACCGTTATCTTCCGGGACCAACAAGCATCGCTGCGCTTTATTAGCGGAGAGCGCCGCAGGTAATACCCCTTTCACCGACCTCAGCTCGCCCGATAGCGCCAATTCACCAACAAACTCATGCGCCAAAAGCTTATCGTGCGGCAATTGATCAGAAGCGGCCAATATTCCCAGCGCAATCGGCAAATCAAATCGCCCTCCCTCTTTGGGTAGGTCGGCAGGGGCTAGATTAACGGTGATTCTTTTAGCCGGGAATTCGAACCGCGAATTGATGATCGCACTGCGAACTCTATCTTTAGATTCCTTTACGGTAGTCTCAGGAAGTCCTACCAGTGTAAAGCCTGGCATGCCATTACTGATATGCACTTCTACCGTCACCAATGGTGCTTCGACGCCCACACTGGCACGACTATAAATAATCGATAATCCCATAAATCCCCTTTTTAGCTCTAACTTACCTTTGAAAAATGGTTAAAAGTCAGATTTTTGTATATACCCTATGTTATATAGCGATATTTAATGCTGAGTAAATGTGAAGAAAGTATGATTTTTTGCTTGTCAGCTAACAGAAATTTGTGATACCACTAGTGGCGCAAACATTTTCGTTAGACACAACACAACGATTTATAAACAAGATAATGACTTTTAACGCACACTCTCACACTCTGATTAGCCTGATTATTGTGGTCCTGATTGGTACCGCACGGGGGCATGTGGGCGTTAAATAACCACAAGATTTTAAAAACCCCCGCACTGAAAAGTCCGGGGGTTTTTTTACAAACTCAAAATAGTAATTTGATAGTGATCACTCATTGAAGGCCATAGGCTGAGATGACAGGAAGAAATGGAGCACAACATGTGCAAGCGAACGACAAATTGCCACGACAAACGTGGTACTCAAGGAGGCTATAATGACAGGTGCTGAATTAGTTGTAGCCGCATTGAAGCAGCAAGGTATCGAGACCGTATTTGGTTACCCAGGTGGAGCCATCATGCCCATCTACGATGCCTTGTATGACGGTGGTGTGGAACACATCCTTTGCCGACACGAACAAGGTGCTGCAATGGCAGCCATCGGAATGGCAAGAGCCACCAAAGATGTTGCTGTTTGCATGGCAACCTCAGGCCCTGGAGCCACCAACCTTGTTACCGGCCTTGCCGACGCTTTCCTCGATTCTATCCCTCTCGTTGCTATCACTGGCCAAGTCGCTAGTTCACATATCGGTACTGATGCCTTCCAAGAAATGGATGTGATCGGCATGTCGCTCTCATGTACCAAACACAGCTACCTCGTCACTGACATCAATGAACTCGCTCCCACTCTAGCCGAAGCATTTGAAGTTGCTAAAGCTGGCAGACCCGGTCCTGTCATCGTTGATATCGCTAAAGATGTCCAACTTGCTAATGCTCCGGTGGACGTGCTTCCTCCATTTACCCCACCCGCAATTCCTGTCGCCGATGCACAGCAAGTCAAACGCGCACAGCAATTGCTTGATGAAAGCTCTCGCCCAGTACTTTACGTCGGTGGTGGTGTTCAGCTTGCGGATGCAACCGAATCTGTTCGCGAGTTCTTGCGTATCAACCCAATGCCAAGTGTCAGCACACTGAAAGGCCTTGGTACTATTGATAGGCATGACCCGCACTACCTTGGCATGCTAGGTATGCATGGCACTAAAGCGGCTAACTTAGTGGTACAAGAGTGCGACCTACTCATTGTAGTCGGAGCACGTTTTGATGACCGAGTGACCGGTAAGCTGGATACGTTCGCACCTCATGCCAAAGTGATTCACATCGATATTGATGCGGCAGAATTTAACAAGCTTCGTGAAGCGCACGCTGCGCTGCGTGGTGACATCAACGTGATCCTGCCTCAGCTCGAACTATCAAAAGACATTAACGCTTGGGCACATCATAGCGAAAGCTTGCGCGCTGGCTTCAAGTGGCGCTACGACCACCCTGGCGATCTGATTTTTGCTCCGCTGCTGCTCAAGCAGCTTTCAGACATGATGCCGGAAAACTCCATTGTGTCGACCGATGTGGGCCAACATCAAATGTGGGCTGCTCAGCACATTCAACCAAGACTGCCTGAGAACTTCATTACTTCCGCAGGTCTCGGCACCATGGGCTTTGGTCTACCTGCAGCGATGGGCGCAGCAGTAGGACGTCCTGATGACCAATCCGTGCTTATCACGGGTGACGGTTCATTCATGATGAACGTTCAAGAACTGGGTACGCTGAAACGCCGCCAGATTCCAGTAAAAATTGTACTGTTAAATAACCAACGTCTTGGTATGGTAAGACAGTGGCAGTCACTGTTTTTCGACGGCAGACACAGTGAGACGATTTTGGATGACAACCCAGACTTCGTCATGCTTGCTAAGGCCTTTGACATCCCGGGCAAGACCATCACTCGCAAAGAAGAAGTGGAGCCAGCGCTAAAAGAGATGCTGGAGTCGAAAACTTCTTACATGCTGCACGTGCTGATCGACGAAGAAGAAAACGTATGGCCTTTGGTTCCACCAGGTGCCTCAAATAGTGACATGTTGGAGAATACCTAATGGACAGATATCTACTAGACATCAAAGCCGATGACAAACCTGTCTTGCTTGAGCGCGTATTGCGCGTTATTCGCCACCGTGGCTTTATTATCAAACAAGTGGCTGCGACCCAAAACCACGAGAGTAAGGTTGCCAGCGTTGAGATCATTGTAGACAGCGATCGACCAATCACTACCTTGATCAACCAAATTGAGAAGCTTTGGGACATCAGAACCGTTGAGGTCACCGAACTAAAACACAACGAACTGACCAATCACAACCTACAAGAACAGAACGCATAAGGAAGGAATTGCTAAATGGCTACTAAGACAGCAGATTTTATTTGGTTTAACGGTGAGATGGTTCCATGGGCAGAGGCGAACGTTCACGTCCTGACTCACGCAATGCACTATGGCACATCTGTTTTTGAAGGGGTTCGCTGTTACAACACGCCAAAAGGGCCAGTGGTATTCCGCCATCCTGAGCACGCTAAGCGTCTAAAAGATTCGGCAAAAATTTATCGCTTCCCAATTCCTTTCACTGAAGAAGAAATCATGGAAGCGACGCGCGAAACACTGCGTCAAAACAAGCTTGAGTCAGCGTATATTCGCCCACTGGGCTTCGTTGGTAATGTCGGTCTGGGTGTTTGCCCACCTGAAGGTACAGAAATGGAGCTGATCATTGCTGCATTCCCATGGGGTTCTTACCTAGGTGAAGAAGCTCTGGCGAATGGCGTCGATGCGATGATTTCAAGCTGGAACCGCGCCGCACCAAACACCATTCCTACTGCCGCTAAAGCCGGTGGTAACTACCTATCTTCACTATTGGTTGGCGGTGAAGCTCGTCGTCACGGCTATGATGAGGGCATCGCGCTGAGCGTTGATGGTTACCTATCTGAAGGTGCAGGTGAGAACATTTTCGTCATTAAAGATGGTGTGATCAGCACACCACCAGCAACCAGCGCGATTCTTCCTGGTATTACGCGTGATTCCATCATGACGCTAGCGAAAGACATGGGCTATGAAGTGCGTGAAGCCAACATTGCTCGTGAAGCACTCTACCTTGCTGATGAAGTGTTCATGACAGGTACGGCCGCTGAAATCGTTCCAGTGCGTACTATCGATAAGATTGAAGTGGGCGAAGGCAAACGCGGTCCAATCACTAAAGTGATGCAAGACGCGTACTTCGGTCTATTTAACGGCACCACAGAAGATAAGTGGGGCTGGTTGGACTACGTTTACCCAGAAAACAACCAAGCTAAATAAGGACACATACCATGCCTAAATACAGATCAGCGACCACGACACACGGACGCAATATGGCTGGCGCTCGTGCCCTATGGCGCGCAACCGGTGTAAAAGACGAAGATTTTGGTAAGCCAATCATCGCCGTTGTAAACTCATTCACACAATTCGTACCAGGCCATGTTCACTTAAAAGATATGGGGCAATTGGTCGCTCGTGAGATTGAAAAGTCGGGTGGTATCGCAAAAGAATTCAACACCATCGCGGTGGATGATGGTATTGCAATGGGCCACGGTGGCATGCTTTACTCACTGCCATCGCGTGAATTGATTGCCGATTCCGTTGAATACATGGTCAATGCACACTGCGCAGATGCTATGGTATGTATCTCAAACTGTGACAAAATCACTCCAGGGATGCTAATGGCATCCATGCGTTTGAATATTCCAGTGATATTTGTCTCTGGTGGTCCGATGGAAGCAGGTAAAACGAAGCTGTCTGATCAGATCATCAAACTGGACTTAGTCGATGCCATGATCCAAGGCGCCGATCCAAAAGTTTCCGACGAACAAAGTGAACAGATTGAGCGCTCAGCTTGCCCGACATGTGGCTCTTGCTCTGGTATGTTTACGGCTAACTCAATGAACTGCCTAACCGAAGCTCTGGGTTTATCTCAACCAGGTAACGGCTCAATGCTCGCAACACACGCAGACCGCGAACAACTGTTCCTTAATGCTGGTAAACGCATTGTTGATTTGACTCGTCGCTACTATGAACAAGACGACCAATCAGCACTACCACGCAATATCGCTACGTTCGATGCATTTGAAAATGCGATGGCGCTGGATATCGCAATGGGTGGCTCAACCAATACTATCCTCCACCTATTGGCGGCCGCTCAAGAAGGTGACGTCGATTTTGATATGGAAGACATTGATCGCCTATCTCGTAAAGTTCCACACTTATGTAAAGTGGCGCCTTCGACACAGAAATACCACATGGAAGATGTGCACCGAGCGGGTGGTGTTATGGCAATCCTAGGTGAACTCGATCGTGCAGGACTGCTACACAATCAAGCACGCACTGTGCTAGGACTGTCAATGGAAGAGCAGCTTGCGCAATACGATATCATGCAAACTGAAGACGCTGATGTTCTCAAATTCTTCCGCGCTGGACCTGCTGGCATTCGCACCACTCAAGCCTTTTCGCAAGATTGTCGCTGGGATCGCCTTGACGACGATCGTGAGCAAGGGTGTATTCGAACTAAAGACAACGCATTCAGTCAGGAAGGTGGTCTAGCCGTACTGAAAGGCAATATCGCCCTTGACGGCTGTATTGTTAAAACAGCAGGTGTGGATGAAAGCATCCATAAGTTCCAAGGCCCTGCGGTGGTATTCGAAAGCCAAGAAGATGCAGTAGATGGCATCCTAGGCGGTAAAGTGAAGGCCGGTGATGTCGTGATTATCCGCTACGAAGGTCCAAAAGGCGGTCCGGGCATGCAAGAGATGCTGTACCCAACGACTTACCTGAAATCTATGGGGCTAGGTAAAGAGTGTGCGCTACTGACTGACGGCCGTTTCTCTGGTGGTACATCGGGTCTTTCTATCGGTCACGCATCTCCGGAAGCGGCTAATGGCGGTACAATTGGCTTGGTAAAAGATGGCGATCTGATCAACATCGATATTCCAAACCGTGAGATCACGCTTGTGGTTTCTGAAGACGAGCTAGCAGCTCGCCGCGCAGAGCAAGACAAGCTTGGCTGGAAGCCGGCTGATCGTGAACGTACCGTTTCTCTAGCATTGAAAGCCTACGCCAATCTTGCCACCAGCGCCGACAAAGGTGCGGTACGTGATAAGTCCAAACTCGAGGGCTAATCATGAGTGACGTAGATAATCATCCCGTATCTGGCGCAGATTATCTGCGTCAGGTTCTCAGAGCACCTGTTTACGAAGTGGCGACCGTATCGCCGCTTCAAGATATGCCAAGACTCGGGGCTCGCATCGGTAACCAAGTCCAAATCAAGCGTGAAGACAGACAGCCTGTACACTCGTTCAAGTTGCGCGGCGCCTACAACATGGTGGCCAACCTCAGCGATGAGCAAAAGCGTGCGGGTGTGATTGCTGCTTCGGCGGGTAACCACGCTCAAGGCATGGCGCTGTCAGGCACCAAGCTCGGTATCAACACCACTATCGTAATGCCAAAAACCACACCAGACATCAAAGTCGAGGCGGTGCGCGGCTTTGGTGGCAACGTGGTACTTCATGGCAGCAATTTTGATGAAGCTAAGGCAGAAGCCGAACGCCTCTCAAAAGAGCATGGCTATACCTTTGTTCCTCCTTTCGATCACCCTCTGGTGATTGCAGGACAAGGCACGATTGGCATGGAAATGCTGCAGCAAAATGGTCACCTTGACTACATCTTTGTCCCTGTGGGCGGCGGTGGTCTGGCGGCGGGTGTTGCCGTGCTGGTTAAGCAGCTTATGCCTGAAATCAAAGTAATTGCGGTTGAGCCTGAAGATTCAGCTTGTCTTAAAGCCGCACTTGATGCCGGTGAACCCGTTGTACTTGATCAAGTGAGCATGTTTGCTGACGGCGTGGCGGTGAAGATCATTGGTAACGAGACCTTTAGGCTGTGTCAGAAGTACATTGATGGCCACATTACTGTGTCTAGCGACGAGATCTGCTCTGCGGTAAAAGATATCTTTGAAGATACTCGTGCCATTGCTGAACCTTCTGGCGCACTGGCGCTGGCAGGTCTGAAGAAATTTGCCGAAAAGCATCAACTGAAGGACAAGCAGCTTGGTACCGTGCTTTCTGGCGCGAACACCAACTTCCACGGTCTGCGCTATGTCTCTGAGCGTTGTGAACTGGGTGAGAAACGTGAGGGCTTACTTGCGGTCACTATCCCAGAGCGCCAGGGTGCTTTCTTTGAGTTCTGCAATATCATTGGTGGCCGTGCTGTTACTGAGTTTAACTACCGCTACAACGACGACGAACTGGCAAATATCTTTGTGGGTGTCAGACTTGTCGGTGGCCAAGATGAGTTGGAGGGCATTATTAGCGATTTGCGAACCGGTGGCTACCCCGTTGCGGACCTCTCTGATGACGAGATGGCAAAACTGCACATTCGCTACATGATTGGCGGTAAGCCTTCTAAACAGCTCAAAGAGCGCTTATACAGCTTTGAGTTCCCAGAGTACCCTGGCGCACTACTTAAGTTTTTAAGCACGCTTGGTACGCATTGGAACATCAGTCTATTCAACTATCGCAATCACGGTGCCGATTACGGTCGCGTGTTGTGTGGGTTTGAGCTTGAAGACAGCGATCTCAGTGAGTTCTCTACTCATCTTCGAGAGCTTGGCTATCAGTGCAAAGATGAAACGGATAACCCGTCCTACAAGTTCTTTTTGTCCTAGCCAGTCAACGATATACCACGGGAAGCCATTGCTTCCCGTTTTTTATGCCAGCCAATCACGATAAAGCTTATCTTCGTCCCCCAGATAGTCGAGCAGCCATTCTAATAGCTTGTGGTTATCGTGTTTTCTCCACACCATGCAGCACTCACTCGACAACTTGGCATCGGGCAATGCACGTTCAACCAATAAGCCTTGCTGAATTAAAGGTTTGGCAATGTGGTTTGGCATGTAGCCAATTCCGACATTGCTTTTCAGGCACTCAATCGCAGTGAACCAATTAGGGAGCAGCACACGGCGCTGCTGTGGATAATGCTCGGTATGGCGTTTTGGCAGCTCGCGAGAGGTATCATCGATACAGATGGCGGGATATTGACTTGCCAACGCTTCATCCAGCACATCCACCATCGCACAGGGGTGAGTCGGCGACATCACCAGCGCCCAATCTAGATTGCCGATTTTCTTCACGCCATACTCACCACTCACTGGCACGGCGGATGTGGCACCAATCACGATATCGGCACGCTCTTGAGCTATCGCCTCCCACGCACCATTGTAAACTTCCATATTGATTTGCAGCTCAGCAAACTCAAACTCGCGATAGAAATCCTCAATGAGCTGTGAAAGCTTATCGACCTTAACGATATTATCTAGGGTCAGCTTTAAACTGCTTTGCCAACCTTGAGCTGCACGACGGGTTTGATGAGTTAGCTCATCCATACGGCGCAGCATCTGTCTGGCTTCCGATATAAACACTTCCCCAGCGGGCGTCAGTTCGACTTTACGAGGCAAACGGGTGAACAGCTGCACGCCAAGCTCTTGCTCTATCTGACGAACGCTGTAGCTAATCGCAGAAGGGACTTTATGCAGCACTTGTGCTGCCGCACTAAAGCTACCCAGATGCGCAACCGCATCGAGCATTTCTAATGAAGAACGTGAGTACATAACTAGCTTTCAAAATATTTGATAGATAACCACAAAATATAGCGTTTTATTTTTTCTTTTTCCAAAAATAGAATACACACCATCAGCAGTATGGGCTGGCGCCAAACCATTCCTGTGAAAATATTTCAAGGAATAACAATGAAAATCTCTAAACTTCAACTTATCTATCTATCCGCACTGTCGATGTTGGGCTTTATAGCCACGGATATGTATTTGCCTGCGTTTAAACTTATTGAGCAGGACTTTGCCACTGGGCCAGAGCAGATCGCGCTATCGCTGACGGTATTTCTGGTCGGTATGGGTCTGGGTCAATTTGTATGGGGACTGGCCAGCGATCGCTTTGGTCATCGCAAAACGCTGTTTGCTGGACTGACCATTTTTACCATCGCGTCATTTGGTCTGGCTTGGAGTGAACAAGTGTGGCAATTGCTATCGCTGCGTCTACTACAAGCGATTGGTGTTTGTGCACCCGCTGTGATCTGGCAGTCTATGGTTATCGATAAATTTGATAAGAAAACCAGCCAACAGATTTTTGCCACCATCATGCCGCTAGTCGCGTTATCTCCAGCGCTTGCACCTCAACTTGGTGTATTGCTGACAGAAATGTGGGGCTGGCACAGTATCTTCGTGGTACTGGCAATCACAGGTGCACTATTGGCCATGATCACTCTATCACTAGAAGATCAACCTAAAGCGACTGAACAACGATCGTCAATTCAGTCCGATCTAAAGAGTCTGTTTGGATCCAGAGAGTACATGGGCAACGTGATCATGTACGGTGTGGCATCGGCAGCATTTTTTGCTTACCTAACTGGTATGCCCGAAATCATGAGCCAGCTTGGTTACTCGGCAAAAGATATTGGCCTGAGCTTTATTCCGCAAACCGTGGCGTTTATGGTCGGTGGCTATGCGGGTAAAAAGCTGGTGGCAAAACTCGGTGATGAGGCCGTACTCAAGCAGCTTCTTGGCTTGGAAACCGTAGCAATTTTGATGGTGTTTGTAGCATGTCAGTGGGAGCTGAGCAGTGTATGGCCAATTCTATTGCCATTCTGCTTGCTGGCGGTCGCCAACGGTGCGCTCTACCCTATCGTGGTGAACCGTGCACTATCCAGTGTAGCGCATTGCTCCGCTACCGCCGCAGGTCTGCAAAATAGCCTACAGATTGGCGTTAGCAGCCTAGCCAGTGCCATTGTGGCGGCATTTGCAGTTATGGCGCAATCCGCGGTTGGCTACGTGATCCTTGGCTGCTTGGCGGTAATGTGGATTGGCTATCTCATTGCCAACCCAGCGATCACTGAGGAACTAACGATTCCAGATAACTCTCGCGTAGTGAGCGACGAATAGAGACAAAAAAGGGCGACCTCGCACAGTATGCGGATCGCCCTTTCTATTTATCGACTGTATTTATTATCGACTGCAGTTACAGACTTTTTAGTCCCCATTTTTCTGCGGTAGCGTCAAAGAAACCCTGAGTCTTCTTAAGCTCTACCCAGTGGTTCACGTAGTTAATCCATACTTGGTCTTTTTGCGGCAGCAACATAGAGATTGGCGTTGGTTTACGAGGCTCTGCGACTGGCACAATCGCCAATTGCTTAAACTTGGTCACCAAAGTCGCCGCTTCAACGTTTGAAGTTACAGACACATCAGCGCGACGAGCCAATAACTCTTGGAAATCACGTGCAGGCGCTTCAATCACAATATGCTCAGCATCTGGGAAAAAATCTTTCACCATCTTCTCTTGCACCGTACCGAGCGTCGCCGCCACCTTAACATCAGGTTTATTAAAATCTGCCCAATCAGCATACTTTTCAAGATCTTTCTTTTGCACGACTGGCACAAAAGCTAAGTAGAAATATGGCTGACTGTACCCGGCTACCTTAGCGCGAGACATGTTAAGCGAGGCGCTTCCGGTGATATCGTACTTGTTAGCCGTGATACCATTGACCAACGTTTTCCAATCGGTTGCGACATACTCAACCTTAACCCCAAGATCTTTGGCAAGCTCAGTAGTGACATCAATATCAAATCCACGATAAGAGTTGGTCGCCGGATCTTTCATGGTCATCGGGTTCCAGTCTCCCGTGGTCCCCACTCTAAGTACACCTGAGTCTAAGATCTTTTGTAGGCGACTGGTTTCTGCCGCCACCTGACCAATAGAGAGAAAAGTAATAATAACGCCCAGAATCCACTTCTTCATTGAATAGTCCCTTAAATTATTAAACATTGGTGGTACATCCTTGATAACATAGCAGTAACAGATGGATTTTTCAGAGATTTTAGGGACGATTGTGAGCTATCGATTACTTGCTGTTGTGTTGTGCCTGCCGCTACTAAGTGGTTGTTCTGATTACGAGTGGGGCTGGTATGTTCTTGACCCTTCTACCGAACAAGGGAAAACCAACCTCGGCTTCTTGTTAGCAGGTTTTAAGGACACCATCTATGTGTCACTGCTGAGTATGGTGTTTGCCATGCTGTTGGGTCTGCTTGTTGCCTTCCCTGCGCTTTCTGAAAAACCTTGGCTACGTGCTATCAACCGCGTCTACGTCGAAGTCATACGCTCGATACCGGTTTTGGTATTGCTACTCTGGGTTTACTACGGTATGCCGACGCTGCTAGACATTTCACTCAACCATTTCTGGGCAGGTGTGATAGCGCTGACTGTCGCGGAGAGCGCTTTTATGGCCGAGGTCTTTCGTGGTGGTATTCAAGCCGTGACTCGTGGTCAACATGAAGCGGCGGAGTCACTTGGGCTCAACTATTGGCAGAAAATGCGCCTGGTGATTTTACCTCAGGCGTTTAGGCAGATACTGCCGCCACTGGGGAACCAGTTTGTCTACATCTTAAAGATGTCTTCACTGGTGAGTGTCATTGGCTTGAGCGACTTAACTAGGCGTGCCAATGAGCTGGTGGTTAACGAGTACTTACCACTAGAGATCTATACCTTCCTAGTATTGGAGTACTTAGTGCTGATTCTGCTGGTTTCTCAAGCCGTGCGCTGGCTAGAAAAACGGATTGCGATCCCAAGTCACTAACCACCAGCTGGGTATGTAACAAGCTTTAAGAAAACTTCAGAAACCAAAAAGGGTCTCAATGAGACCCTTTTCGCTATTAAAGTGTAATCGTGATTACTTTTTCTTGACTGGACGCTGCCAGCCTGTGATTTTGCGCTCTTTAGCGCGAGTGATCACTAACTCACCTTCCGCTACGTCTTTGGTTAGGGTAGTACCCGCACCAATCGTTGCGCCATCAGCAATTGTCACTGGAGCAACTAGCTGGCTGTCGGAGCCAACAAACACATCGTTTCCGATAGTGGTCTTAAACTTGTTCGCGCCATCGTAGTTACAGGTGATCACACCCGCGCCAACGTTGGTACGTTGACCGATCTCAGCATCGCCAAGATAAGTAAGGTGGTTCGCTTTCGAGCCTTCACCTAGGCGTGCATTCTTAACCTCAACGAAGTTACCTACGTGAGAGTCATTGCGCATATCCGCACCTGGGCGCAGGCGAGTGAATGGACCTACGGTACATTGTTCACCCACTGTCGCACCTTCAATCACGCTATATGGGCGCACAATCGTGTTGTCATCGATTTCACAGTCTTTCAACACACAACCAGCACCAATCACCACGTTATCACCGAGCGTTACGCTACCTTCGATGATGACGTTGGTGTCGATTTCGACATCCATACCGCACTGCAGTTGACCACGTAGGTCAAAGCGAGCGGGGTCACGCAGCATAACGCCCTGCTCTAGCAGTTTCTGCGCTTGCATCGATTGGAATGCCCGTTCTAGACGCGCTAGCTGAGCACGGTCGTTAACGCCTTCCACTTCAATTGGATTCGCAGGGTGAACCGCTTCAACTGCACGGCCTTCATCGTGCGCCGCTGCTATCACGTCTGTTAGGTAGTATTCGCCCTGTGCATTATCGTTGCTAAGACCCGATAACCAACGCTTCAGATCGCCACCAGTTGCGACCATCACACCGGTGTTGATCTCTTTAATCAGTTTCTGCTCTTCAGTGGCGTCTTTTTGCTCAACGATAGCCACCACAGGACCGTTCTTACGTACGATACGGCCATAACCCATTGGGTTATCCAGCACGACAGTAAGTAGCGCAATGCCGCCTGTTGGCTGTGCATCTAATAGGTTTTCTATGGTTTGTTCTGAAATCAGTGGCACGTCACCGTAAAGCACCAGAACTTTCTCGTCATCGGCGAGATGAGGCGACGCTTGATCGACCGCGTGTCCCGTCCCTAGTTGGTCTGCTTGTAGCACCCAATTTACCGTCTCCTGCTCAAGAGCCGACTTCATAAGGTCGCCACCGTGACCATACACTAGGTGGATATTTTGAGAGCCCAAACCTTCACAAGTATCGATGACGTGTTTCACCATCGGCTTACCCGCTAGGGTATGCAATACTTTCGGTTTATTGGAATACATGCGGGTTCCCTTTCCCGCGGCGAGTACGACCGTACTAAAGTTCATCTATCTAACCATATAGTTGGAAATCTATTCTCGTCATTTTAGCCATGAATACCCTTACTGTTAACGTTATGACGCAAATTCTCTATAAAAAATAAGCAAAAAGGCGACCAAACGGTCGCCTTTCTCATCGCGGTCAATCTAATCGAGCTAGATTAACGACGTTTTTTTGTCAGTTCGATTACTCGAAGCTGAGCAATGGCTTTAGCCAGTTCACTGGCCGCTTGCGCGAAGTCCATGTCGCCATGCTGATTAGAAATAGATTCTTCAGCTTTGCGCTTGGCTTCTTCTGCCTTCGCTGCGTCTAGTTCTTCACCACGGATAGCCGTATCAGCCAGTACAGTCGCTGTACCAGGCTGAACTTCTACAATACCACCAGAGACATAAATGAACTCTTCATGGCCGTGCTGTTTAACGATACGCACCATACCAGGCTGAATAGCGGTCAGCAGCGGTGTGTGACCATGGAAAATACCAAGTTCACCTTCGCTACCGGACACCTGGAACGTTTCTACGCGACCAGAGAAAAGCTTTTTCTCAGCGCTTACTACGTCTAGGTGAAAGGTTATTGCTGCCATATCGCCTCCTATTTAGCCTTATAGCTTCTTAGCATTCTCGATAGCATCGTCGATAGTACCGCAGTACATGAACGCTTGCTCTGGAATGTCATCGTAGTCACCAGCTAGTAGACCTTTGAAGCCACGTAGAGTCTCTTTAAGAGGTACGTAGATGCCTGGGTCGCCAGTAAATACTTCCGCTACGTGGTAAGGCTGAGTTAGGAAACGCTCAATCTTACGAGCACGAGATACAACTTGCTTATCTTCTTCAGATAGCTCGTCCATACCTAGGATCGCGATGATGTCTTTCAGCTCTTTATAACGCTGCAGGGTTTGCTGCACACCACGAGCAACCTCGTAGTGCTCTTGACCAACAACTAGAGGATCAAGCATACGAGATGTTGAATCTAGTGGGTCAATCGCTGGGTATAGACCCATAGCAGCGATGTTACGGTTAAGTACAACCGTTGCATCCAAGTGCGCGAACGTTGTTGCTGGAGACGGGTCAGTCAAGTCATCCGCTGGTACGTATACCGCCTGTACAGACGTGATAGAACCCGTTTTTGTTGACGTGATACGTTCCTGTAGTACACCCATCTCTTCTGCAAGAGTTGGCTGGTAACCTACCGCAGATGGCATACGACCTAAAAGTGCCGATACCTCTGTACCTGCAAGTGTGTAACGGTAGATGTTATCAACGAACAGTAGTACGTCACGACCTTCGTCACGGAAACGTTCTGCCATTGTTAGACCAGTCAGTGCAACACGTAGACGGTTACCTGGTGGCTCGTTCATCTGACCGTAAACCATTGCTACTTTTGATTCTTCAGGCTTCTCAACGTTTACAACGCCCGCTTCCTGCATCTCAAAGTAGAAGTCGTTACCTTCACGAGTACGCTCACCTACACCCGCAAATACGGATAGGCCTGAGTGTTGTAGTGCGATGTTGTTGATAAGTTCCATCATGTTAACGGTCTTACCTACACCTGCACCACCGAATAGACCGATTTTACCACCCTTAGCGAATGGACAAACCAAGTCGATTACTTTAACACCCGTTTCTAGAAGAGCGACTTCGTTAGATTGCTCTTCGTAGCTTGGCGCTTCACGGTGAATCGCATAGCTTTCTTCTGCACCGATCTCACCACACTCGTCAATCGCATCACCAAGTACGTTCATGATACGACCAAGAGTCTTAGTACCTACTGGTACTGAGATTGGCGCGCCTGTGTTCTCTACTGTTACGCCACGACGTAAACCATCAGAGCTACCCATTACGATACAACGAACTACGCCACCGCCTAGCTGTTGTTGAACTTCAAGAACAAGACGCTCTTTAGAGTCCGTTACGTTTAGAGCGTCGTATACACTTGGTACGTCACTCTGTGGGAACTCTACGTCGACTACCGCACCGATGATCTGTACGATCTTACCTGTAGCCATCGTTAATCCTCTAATCTATTTCGTTTTACCTAAGCTTAAACCGCAGCTGCGCCGCCAACGATTTCTGATAGTTCTTGTGTGATAGCCGCTTGACGCGCCTTGTTGTACACAAGCTCTAGATCATCAATCAAGTTGGTCGCATTGTCCGTTGCAGCTTTCATTGCAATCATTCGAGCCGCTTGCTCACAAGCAAGGTTCTCTACCACACCTTGATACACTTGAGATTCGATATAACGAAGCAATAGTGCGTCTAGTAGTGGCTTAGGCTCAGGCTCATAAATGTAGCCCCATGAATGTTCGCGCTGCATCTCGTCACTGTCAGATTTAGGCAGAGGTAGCAATTGATCGATCGTTGGTTCCTGAATCATAGTGTTCACAAAGTGGTTATACACTACGTACAGGCGATCCAATTCGCCTTCGTCATATTTCTTCAGCATCACGCCTACAGTACCGATTAGGTCTTCAAGACTAGGCTCATCACCCAGACCAGATACCTGTGCCGCTACTTTCGCACCGCTGTTGTTAAAGAATGCCGTTGCTTTTGAGCCAATCACAGCCAGCTCAACTTCAGCACCTTTTTGTTTCCAATCCTGCATCTCTAGGACAGCTTTTTTGAACAAGTTAATGTTCAAGCCGCCACAGAGACCACGGTCGGTAGAAATAATGACATAACCAACACGCTTGGCTTCACGCTCTTCTAGGTACGGATGTTGGTACTCTAGGTTTGCGTTAGCCAAATGACCGATCACTTTACGCATAGTTTCAGCGTATGGACGAGAAGCTTCACGCGCGTCTTGCGAACGACGCATTTTTGAAGCTGCTACCATTTCCATCGCTTTCGTAATTTTCTGAGTGCTTTTCACACTACCGATTTTATTACGTATCTCTTTTGCGCCGGCCATCGTTACTCTCCATAAGTGGTGACCAAAAGGTCACCCACCAATTACCAAGTCTGAGTTGCTTTGAAATCGTCAGTCAGTTTCTTAAGCTGAGCTTCGATATCGTCGTTGTAAGCACCCGTTGTGTTGATCTCTTTAGCAAGATCAGCATATTGACTGTGAGCATACGATAGAAGCGCTGCTTCGAAGTCTAGAATCTTGTTGATTTCAACATCATCTAGGTAGCCGCGCTCAACAGCAAAGATAACTAGCGCTTGGTCAAATACAGACATTGGAGCGTATTGCTTCTGCTTCATTAGCTCTGTAACTTTTTGACCGTGGCTTAGCTGACGCTTAGTTGCTTCATCTAGGTCAGATGAGAACTGTGCGAATGCCGCTAGTTCACGATAAGCCGCTAGTGCAGTACGGATACCGCCTGATAGCTTCTTAATGATCTTAGTCTGCGCTGAACCACCTACACGAGATACTGAGATACCTGGGTCAACCGCTGGGCGAACACCCGCGTTGAAGGCTTCAGTTTGTAGGAAGATCTGACCATCGGTAATCGAGATTACGTTCGTCGGTACGAATGCAGATACGTCACCCGCTTGAGTTTCGATGATAGGAAGAGCAGTCAAAGAACCAGTCTTACCTTTCACTTCACCATTAGTGAAACGCTCTACGTACTCTTCGTTTACACGAGCTGCACGCTCTAGTAGACGTGAGTGAAGGTAGAATACGTCACCTGGGAATGCCTCACGGCCTGGTGGACGTTTAAGTAGTAGAGAGATCTGACGGTAAGCTACCGCTTGCTTAGATAGATCATCATAAACAATCAGAGCGTCTTCACCGCGGTCACGGAAGTACTCACCCATTGCACAACCAGAGTATGGCGCAAGATATTGCAGTGCAGCAGATTCAGATGCAGATGCGACAACAACGATAGTGTTTTGTAGTGCACCGTGCTCTTCCAGTTTACGCACAACGTTTGCAATTGTAGATGCCTTCTGGCCAATCGCTACGTAGATAGAGAAGATACCAGAGTCTTTCTGGTTGATGATTGCATCGATCGCCATCGCGGTTTTACCGATCTGACGGTCACCGATGATAAGCTCACGCTGACCACGACCGATTGGGATCATTGAGTCAACTGACTTATAACCAGTTTGTACTGGCTGATCAACCGATTTACGGTCGATTACACCAGGTGCAATCACTTCTACTGGTGACGTAAGCTTAGCTTCAATTGGACCTTTGCCATCAATTGGCTCACCTAGTGTGTTTACAACACGACCAAGCAGTTCAGGACCAACTGGTACTTCAAGAATACGACCAGTACCTGTTACTTTCATGCCTTCCTTAAGGTCAGCATATGGGCCCATTACTACCGCACCAACCGAGTCACGCTCAAGGTTAAGTGCTAGTGCATAACGGCCACCCGGTAATTCAATCATTTCACCTTGCATCACGTCCGCTAGGCCGTGAATGCGAATGATACCATCGCTTACCGATACGATAGTACCTTCATTACGAGCTTCACTCACAACATCGAAAGATTCGATACGCTGCTTGATTAGGTCGCTAATTTCTGTGGAATTAAGTTGCATGCTCCAATCCCCATCAAGACTGCATTGCTTCACTCAGGCGGTTCAAACGACCACGTGCTGAGTTATCAATTACAAGATCTCCGGCTCGAATAATAACCCCACCAAGTAGGGTCTCATCTATACTGCAATTCAGCTTAACTTTGCGTTCAAGACGCTTCTCAAGTTTGTTGCTGATCTCAGTGCATTGCTCTTCTGTTAGCTCAGATGCAGAAATCACGTCTACATCAATTTGCTTTTCTAGCTCTTTTTTCAGCTCTAGAAACTCAACTAACACATCAGGCAACGCCACTAGTCGACCATTTTCAGCCATCACCTTAATCAGGTTCTGACCGAATTCATCAAACTGTTCACCACCAATTGCGTTGAAAATTTCAGCCACTCGCGTCGCTGTTACAGAGCCTGAGATCAGGTCTGCAATTTCATCGTTCTTAGCGATTGCAGCGGCAAACGTTAGCATTTCGACCCACTGGTCTAGCGCTTGTTTTTCCACCGCAAAGTCAAATGCTGCTTTAGCATAGGGGCGTGCGATTGTAGTCAATTCAGACATATGCGCCCCTCGCTTTAAAGTTTCGCAGTAATATTGTCGAGAATATCTTTTTGCGCATCTTTATCGATACTACGCTCAAGAATCTTCTCAGCACCAGCTACAGCCAGAGTTGCAACCTGTTTGCGCAGGTCATCACGAGCACGGTTACGTTCCGCTTCGATTTCCGCTTCCGCTTGCGCTAGGATTTTTTGACGTTCTGTCAAAGCTTCCTCACGAGCTTCATCGATAATCTGAGCTTTACGCTTGTTCGCTTGCTCAATAACCTCAGTTGCAGTGCGCTTCGCTTCTTTCAATTGATCAGAAGCGTTGGCTTGTGCTAGATCCAAGTCTTTTGCAGCGCGTTCAGCCGCTGACAGACCGTCAGCAATTTTTTTCTGACGCTCTTCAATCGCATTCATGATTGGCGGCCATACATATTTCATGCAGAACCACACAAACATTGCGAATGAGATTGCTTGACCTAGCAGAGTTGCGTTCATATTCACAACAGCTACCCCTCTAAAGATTCATTGACGAGCTAAAGTGTAATCAGGTGACAAGTCCGAAACTTGCCAAGACAAAAACTGATTAACCTAGCTGACCAACGAATGGGTTCGCGAATGTGAATAGAAGTGCGATAACAACACCAATCATAGGAACCGCATCAAGTAGACCAGCGATGATGAACATCTTAACTTGAAGCATAGGAGCCATTTCAGGTTGACGAGCTGCACCTTCTAGGAATTTACCACCTAGCAGACCAAAACCGATCGCAGTACCGAATGCAGCCATACCGATGATGATACCTACGGCGATTGCAGAAAAGCTCAGTAAAGTTTCCATTACTATCTCCAATTTATAGTTGTTGGCTAAAATTTGCCTAAATAAAACGCGTTAATATTAGTGATTGTCTTCGTGAGCCATCGATAGATAAACAATCGTTAGCATCATAAATACGAAGGCCTGAATCAAAATAACTAGAATATGGAATATCGCCCATGGTAGTGAGCCCATCCATTGTAAATACCATGGCAGCATTGCCGCACAAAGAATGAAAACAACTTCACCCGCAAACATGTTACCAAACAGACGCATGCCGAGAGACAGTGGCTTTGATAGCAAAGACACCACTTCGATAAGCATATTGAATGGGATCATGATTGGATTGTTAAATGGGTGTAGTGTCAACTCCTTGATAAATGCCACTGGGCCTTTCACTTTGATGCTGTAGTAAATCATCAGAGCAAAAACACCTAGCGCCATCGCCATGGTGATATTGACATCAGTCGTCGGTACCACTTTCAAGTAAGGGATACCCAACTGCTCTGCAGGATAAGGAATGAAATCGATAGGCACAAGGTCCATCAAGTTCATCAAGAATACCCAACAGAAGATAGTTAGTGCTAGGGGCGCGATAAGTGCATTGCGTCCATGAAACGTGTCTTTGACGTTTTCATCGACAAATTCCACGATTATTTCAACAAGACACTGCAGTTTGCCCGGCACACCAGCTGTTGCTTTCTTAGCTACTGAACGAAAAATTCCTAGGAAAATCATACCAGTAAGCAAAGAAAAAAACAGGCTATCGATATGTACGTTCCAGAAACTCGACTCGTCCACAAGACCTAAGCTACCTAGTGAAAGGTTGGTCAAGTGGTGAGTGATGTATCCGGCCGATGTTAGCGCTTCACCTGGCGCAGCCATAACTCATCCTATTTTTTGTTGTTAACGAAAATTACTGGAGCCATAAGGTTAATTAAGACGACCAGTAAAAATGTGAGATTCAAGGGAATCACTTCCACCTGAATATACATGTAAGCTATTGAAAATAGAGAGGCTATAATAAGGATTTTCAAAGCGACGCCCGCATAGAAAGACGCGGCAACTTGTTTTGCTGCTCGAGCCCCACTAAAAAGAAATGCGCACAACGCGAAAACAGCATTCGCGATAACAAAACTGCCACCACCAATGAGCGCTGAAATTCCCCACTCAGCATTTACAGCCACTGCCATCCCAACAGCTACTAACGCAACCGCACTGGCTTGTATCAGTAACAAACGCTTTGCAAGCGCTCGCCCTGGTTTAGCTAATGCCGCTACCATGTATTCTTACCTTTAGTTCTATCCACACTGCACCTAATAACTACTGTGCTGGGAGATTGGCGAAAATTATACTTTCTACCAAAGTTATTGCAATCAAAGTGCATCAAAAAGACACACTTTCATTCACAAAACCATAACTTTCGCACATAATTTGGATTTACGAATAATTGACCTACATCAATTATCTCATTTAGCTCTCAAGCTTGGCAATAAGTTGCTCCAATTTGTGAGGTTCATCAAGACTTATTGTGACTTTGGCTTTTCCGCTCGCGTTTCGTACAAGAGAAACTTTCGCACCGAGTTTTTCACTTAAACGTACAGAAATTTCTTGTGCATCACGGTCTTCTGACTGTTTTTTCTCAGAAGAGTTCGGTTTTAAGCACTTTTTAACTAAATCTTCAGTTTGTCGTACTGTGAGTTGCTTTTTCGCGACAGTTTGTGCGATTTCACTCTGTACGTCACCGTCAAGCGCCAGTAGTGCACGAGCATGCCCCATATCAAGCTGTTTGCTCTCCACCAGTTTCTTCACTGGTGTTTCGAGCTGATTCAGTCTTAATAGGTTGCTCACTGCTGTACGTGATTTACCAATCACATCGGCGACCTGCTGATGAGTTAATTCAAACTCGTCTTGTAAACGCTCAAGCGCTTGAGCTTCCTCGATCGCATTGAGATCCTCACGCTGAATATTCTCGATCAATGCCATCGCTACCGCAGCACGATCTTGAACATTTTTTACCAAGCAAGGGACCATTTTTAATCCCGCTTGTCTCGCTGCGCGCCAACGGCGTTCACCAGCGATGATCTCAAATTGATCGTGTCCGACATTTCGTACAACAATCGGTTGGATAATACCTTGAGATTGGATGGATGCAGCCAGTTCTTCCAGAGCTTCAGGCGCCATATCTTTTCTTGGCTGATAGATCCCTGGGCGGAGGCTGTTAATGGACAGTTCAGTAAGCTTTCCATCTGAGGATAGCGTCTGACTTTGAGTTGCCACCTGCTGTTTTTCTCGTGCAAGTGAACTAGTCGACAGCAGAGCGTCTAGTCCTTTCCCTAAACCACGTTTAGACATGACATCTTTTTCCTTAAGAGCGTTAAGCCGTTACTTCTTCTCGTCGTAGCATCTCACCAGCCAACGCTAAATACGCTTTAGCCCCAGCGGAATACTTATCGTAATACATTGCTGGTTTGCCATGGCTCGGTGCCTCTGCGAGGCGTACGTTCCTAGGGATAACGGTTCGGTAGACTTTGTCGCCGAAGTGTTTTTTCAATTGCTCAGAAACTTCGTTCGCAAGACGGTTTCTTGGGTCATACATGGTTCGCAGCAAACCTTCAATTTTAAGGTTTTCGTTCACCACTGCCGCCAACTTACTAATGGTGTCCATCAGAGCGGTCAGACCTTCCAGAGCAAAATACTCACATTGCATCGGCACAAGCACAGAGTCTGCTGCAGCCATCGCGTTAATTGTAAGTAGGTTCAAAGAGGGAGGACAATCGATAAAGATGAAATCATAGTTATCACGGATTGGCGTTAGCGCATGTTTCAGTCTCACTTCACGCGCAAACACTTCCATTAGCTTGATTTCTGCAGCAGTTACGTCCCCGTTCGCTGCAATTAGGTCAAATTGGCCAGAGGTATCGGTACAAACTACCTGGTCAAAAGGCAGCTCATCGACCAGTAAATCGTAAGCAGTTGTTTCAACCTGATACTTATCGACCCCACTGGCCATTGTCGCATTGCCTTGTGGATCAAGGTCAATCACCAACACTTTACGCTTCGTCGCCGCCATTGAGGCAGCTAAGTTAATACAAGTGGTTGTCTTTCCAACTCCACCCTTTTGGTTCGCGATAGCGACAATTTTTCCCACAACAAGCTCTCCGTTATCCCTTCTTGGATAAGATTACAAGATGACGGTCACCTTCCAACTCAGGAACTTGCAAAGGTTTGATTTCGATCACAGAACACCATGGTGGTAGCTCAGAGACCTCCTGATCATGAAGTTGACCCTTTAAAGCATAAAAGCGACCAGACTCTGGTTTTGGTAAATGTTCACACCAATTCACCATGTCTGTCATCGACGCGAATGCACGGCTCAATACTCCATCAAACCCTTCTCCTGCGTCAAATTCTTCCACTCGAGATTGGACTGGACTGACATTTTTAATCTTCAGTTCGTGCGCAACCTGCTTAATGAAGCGAATTCGCTTGCCAAGGCTATCGAGTAGAGTGAATGACTTAGTTGGATGCATGATCGCCAGCGGTACGCCTGGTAATCCCGGTCCAGTACCGACATCGATGAAACGCTCCCCTTCAAGGTGCGCCCCAACAATGATGCTATCAAGGATATGTTTCACTAACATCTCTTCCGGACGACGGACAGAGGTTAAGTTGTAGGCTTTGTTCCACTTATCAAGTAGCTGAACATAGCCAACAAGCTGCTCTCGTTGCAGTTCAGAGACCTCAAGTGAGGTCTCCGCAATAAGTTGATCCAGTTTGACTCTTAAGTTGCTCACGCCGCTTCACCTTTCTTAAGCATGCCTTGTTTTTTCAAATAAACTAACAAGATAGAGATCGCTGCAGGAGTAATACCCGAAATACGCGATGCAATGCCAATGGTTTCTGGTTTTGCTTCGCTGAGTTTAGCGATCACTTCATTCGACAAACCTTTGACGTCACTGTAATCGAGATCCGCAGGGATCTTGGTGTTTTCATGACGCATCGATTTCTCGATCTCATCTTGCTGTCTCTGGATATAACCTTCGTATTTCACTTGGATCTCAACCTGCTCACTTGCTTGGCTGTCTTCAAGAGCAGGGCCAAACGCATCCAAATCCGTCAACTGTGAGTAATTCAATTCAGGACGACGTAAGAGATCTTCACCGCTCGCTTCACGCGAAATTGGCGTTTTCAATAAGGCATTCAGGGCATCGACACCTTCAGACTTAGGGTTGATCCAAGTCTCTTTCAAGCGCTGGCGCTCTTTCGCCATGTTGTCCATTTTCTCGTTGAAACGGCTCCAACGTTGCTCGTTGATTAGACCAAGCTCATGCGCTTTTTCGGTCAGACGAATATCGGCATTGTCTTCACGCAATAGCAAACGGTATTCAGCACGTGAGGTAAACATACGGTACGGCTCTTTGGTGCCCATCGTTGACAAGTCATCGATCAGAACGCCCATATACGCTTGGTCGCGGCGTGGGCTCCAGCCCTCTTTGCCTTGTGAGTACAAGCTTGCATTCAAACCCGCCATCAGGCCTTGCGCTGCTGCTTCTTCATAACCCGTTGTGCCATTGATTTGTCCTGCAAAGAACAAACCAGAGATAAACTTGGTTTCGTAGGTTTGTTTTAGATCGCGCGGGTCAAAGAAATCATACTCAATCGCGTAACCAGGACGTACGATATGTGCATTTTCAAAGCCTTTCATCGAGCGAACGATCTGAACTTGGACATCGAACGGTAAACTCGTGGAGATACCATTTGGGTACAACTCATGAGTGGTCAAACCTTCAGGTTCGATAAAGATCTGATGACTGTTCTTATCCGCAAAGCGCATGACTTTGTCTTCAATCGAAGGACAGTAACGCGGACCAATACCTTCAATCACACCAGCATACATTGGGCTGCGATCTAGGTTATTACGGATCACTTCATGTGTGCTTTCATTGGTATGAGTAATGAAACACGGGATCTGCGTAGGATGCTGGGTACGTTGACCCATGAATGAGAACACCGGAGTTGGGTTATCACCATGCTGTACTTCTAGTTCAGAGAAGTTGACGCTGCGAGCATCAATACGTGGTGGTGTACCGGTTTTAAGGCGATCCACTCGAAACGGCAGTTCACGAAGGCGACGAGCAAGCGCTATGGAGGGTTGATCACCCATGCGACCACCTGATGAGCTTTCCATACCAATGTGGATCTTACCGCCTAAGAATGTACCAACGGTTAGCACAACTGACTGTGAGTGGAACTTAAGTCCCATTTCAGTCACCACACCACGAACTTGATCTTGTTCAACGATCAAATCATCCACGGATTGTTGGAATAACGTTAGGTTAGGTGTGTTCTCAAGCGCGTGACGGACATACGCTTTGTAAAGCGCACGATCTGCTTGGGCGCGAGTCGCACGAACCGCTGGACCTTTAGATGCATTCAGAGTGCGGAATTGAATACCAGCATGGTCGATGGCTTCTGCCATTAGACCACCCATAGCATCGACTTCCTTAACCAAGTGACCTTTGCCAATGCCACCAATTGCTGGGTTGCATGACATTTGGCCCAACGTATCAATGTTGTGTGTTAGCAGAAGTGTTTTTTGCCCAGTACGAGCAGATGCGAGTGCGGCTTCCGTTCCTGCATGTCCGCCACCTACAACGATGACGTCAAATGTTTCGTGATAAAGCATGAACCGACCTCAGTATTCAATCGATAAAAATAGACAAACCAAAAGGAGCGGTATTCTACCGCTTTTCTGGTATTGAGAAAATCGCTTTTAAAACATTTTGGATCTAAGAAATAAGAATATAAAGATAAGATCTATATATATGATCTTTTACTAGATCTATTATTAGGATCCACGAACTCTGTGGATAAGTCGAGAATGATCAACAATACCATGGATCTTTTTTAGATCGATTGTTGTGATCTAGTGTTGATCTGACGCTGTATTAGCTGGGATCAAAAAGGGTAGTTATACACACGGCTTGGCGGGATCAAAACTTGTTCTTTGGATAAATATAGGTTTTTCACCGAAAAGATCATGTTTTATCCACAGATATAAAGGTTAAATAGTGTGCAATCAGACTTGGTCTAGTAGAAAAAGTTACTCACAGGCGTAAAAAAAGCGGCTTATGCCGCTTTTTCAGAGCTGTATTTACTTATTGAAACTTGCTCAGGTGTTCGTTGAGCCAAACTTCGGCTGCATCTTCCGGTACCGGATCGTTGAGAATGTCGATCTCTAGGCAGTCTGTGAGCGGTGTAGCACCGATATCTTCCAGCAGTGAATGGGCGTGTTTTCCTGCCGCACAGAACGTGTCATAGCTGGAGTCGCCAATACCGACTACAGCAAATTTTACTTCAGACATGCGAGGTGGGGTCGCTTGCAGCGCAGCAATAAACGGCTGAATGTTATCTGGGTATTCACCCGCACCGTGCGTTGAGGTGATAACTAACCAAGTGCCCTGTGCAGGGATGTCAGTGAGCTCTGGTTGGTTATGTATGGTGGTCTCTAGACCTTGCTCTACCAGCAAATCACTAAGGTGGTCGCCTACGTACTCAGCGCCGCCAAGTGTGCTGCCTGTGATGATATGAATCATTGATGTTCCTTTTTCAATACCGCTTATTTACCAATACAGAAAGACGAGAAGATACGTCCAAGGAGATCATCTGAGCTGAACTCACCGGTGATCTCATTCAAATGCTGCTGAGCAATGCGCAGCTCTTCTGCCAAAATTTCGCCCGCCATATAGCCTTCTAGCTGCTGCTGGCCAATATCAAGGTGCTCGGCAGCACGCTCCAAGGCATCGAGGTGGCGGCGACGTGCCATAAAGCCACCTTCGCTTGCGCCAGAGAAACCCATAATGGACTTAAGGTGCTCGCGAAGGGCAGGTACACCTTCACCTGTACGTGCAGAAAGACGAATCAACGTCGGATCGTTAACGTGGCAGATCCCCAGAGTTTCACCGGTTTCATCAACCTTGTTGCGGATCACCGTAATGCCGATCGATTCAGGTAAGCGATCAATAAAGTCAGGCCAAATCTCTTTTGGATCCGTAGCACTGGTTGTGGTGCCATCAACCATAAACAGCACACGGTCTGCTTGCTCGATCTCTTCCCAAGCACGCTCAATACCAATGCGTTCCACTTCGTCAGACGCATCACGCAGGCCAGCGGTATCAATGATGTGCAGTGGCATTCCATCAATATGGATGTGCTCACGCAGAACATCACGAGTGGTACCAGCAATATCAGTCACAATCGCTGACTCTTTACCAGACAGAGCGTTGAGTAGACTTGATTTACCTGCATTTGGGCGTCCAGCAATCACCACTTTCATGCCTTCACGCATGATGGCGCCTTGGTTAGCTTCTTTGCGAACAGAATCGAGGTTGTCGATGATGGTTTGTAGATCGCCCGCCACTTTACCGTCGGCGAGGAAGTCGATTTCTTCTTCAGGGAAGTCAATCGCCGCCTCAACATAGATGCGCAAATGGATGAGTGATTCCACCAGCACTTGAATGCGTTTTGAGAATTGACCTTGCAGTGATTGCAGGGCTGATTTCGCCGCTTCTTCTGAGCTGGCGTCAATCAAGTCGGCAATCGCCTCTGCTTGGGTTAGGTCCATTTTGTCGTTGAGGAACGCACGCTCACTAAACTCACCCGGTCTGGCAGGGCGAACGCCTGGGATGAGCAGAATACGTTTGATCAGCATATCCATAACCACAGGGCCACCGTGGCCTTGCAGTTCAAGCACATCTTCACCGGTAAAGGAGTGTGGGTTAGGGAAGTAAAGCGCAATACCTTGGTCGAGTTCGCCGCCATGTTCATCTTTGAATGGCAGATAGTCAGCGTAACGAGGCTTGAGTGTTTTGCCTGTTACTTGCTGTGCGACTTCTTGAGCCAAAGGGCCTGAAACGCGAATGATGCCCACGCCACCGCGGCCTGGGGCTGTGGCTTGTGCCACAATGGTGTCTGTTGTCATTGAATTGCCTATTCGCCGTGCTTTAGCCAAATTGTAATCATGGTCAATGAAAAAGGCGACCACTAAGGTCGCCTTTTATTTAATCGAATTGGTTTGGACTACTTAGAGTGCAGACCTTTCTTCTCGAGCGCTCGGTAAATCAGCGTTTGCTGGATAAGCGTCACGATGTTAGAAACCAACCAGTAAAGAACGAGACCTGATGGGAACCAAAGGAAGAAGAAGGTAAACATAACCGGCATAAAGGTCATGATCTTCTGCTGCATTGGATCCGTTACCGTCGTTGGGCTCATCTTCTGGATCAGGAACATACTTGCGCCCATGAGTAGAGGCAGAATGAAGTATGGGTCCTGAGCCGAAAGGTCATGAATCCAACCAAAGAATGGCGAGTGACGTAGCTCAACCGATTCCATCAGTGCCCAGTACAGAGCGATGAAGATAGGCATCTGTAGCAAGATTGGTAGACAGCCACCCAGTGGGTTTACTTTCTCTTTCTTGTACAGTTCCATCATTTCTTGGCTCATGCGCTGACGGTCGTCGCCAATACGCTCACGCATTGCTTGCAGCTTAGGCTGAAGCATACGCATTTTCGCCATAGAGGTGTACTGTGCTTTGGTTAGTGGGTACATCGCACCACGTACGATGAAGGTCAAACAGATGATTGCTAGACCCCAGTTCACCACAATACCTTGAATGAACGACAGTAGCGTGTGAAGTGGCTTCGCAATGAACCATAACCAGCCGTAGTCAACTACTAGGTCTAGGTTTGGTGCAACTTCTGCCATTTCGCTTTGCAGTTTAGGACCCGCCCATAGCGTCGCTGTAAGTGTTGCTGCTTGGCCATCGGCAATCGTCGTGTTTGGCATACGAACACCGATATCACCTAGGTTACCAATCACGCGAGTGTAGAGGTTAGTACCCGGTGCTTCGCGTGGGATCCACGCGGCTGCGAAGTAGTGCTGGATCATCGCTGCCCAACCTTGACCATCCGTCAGGTTAAGAGACAGGTTGCGATCTTGCATATCTTCGAAGCTGTATTTTTTGTAGCGAGTGTCTTGAGTTGAGTAAGCACCGCCATTGTAGGTTGGCATTGTGATGCTGCCGCCTTTGTCTTGAAGATTTTGACGAAGGTGCGCGTACATGCCGAACGTTGCATTTTGACCAGAGTTGTTGTTTACCGTGTATTCAACATCAATGTCGTATTTGCCACGCTTAAGAATGAAGGTTTTGGTGTAGCTGATGCCATTCGCTTCGAATGTCATCGGAACACGTAACTCGTCTTGACCGTCAGCCAGCGTGAAGCTGTCTGCAGATACTGAGTAAGCTGGACGGCTTGTGCTGCTCAGGTCGATACCTTGAGGGCCTACCAGACCACTTTGAGCAATAAACTGGTGACCTTGAGAGTCTTTTAGTAGCTCAAACGGGTCGCTAGATTCCAACTCGGTTGCGTACTCGTTAAGGTTTGCGGTAACAACATCACCGCCCACAGTTGTCACACCTAGGGTCAGTACGTCGGTTTTCACTGTGATGATTTTATCTGCGGCCGCTGTAGTGTGGCCTGGCGCAGGATCATGCTCATCAGCGAAAGATGGCGCAGGTAGAGTACTGCTTTGCGTCTGCTGAGTCGGAACTGGTGCTGGGTTCTTATAAGATTGCCATTGTTGGAACAGCAAAAAAGAAACCAAAGCCAAACCGATTAACAGAATATTACGTTGAGAATCCATCGTTATTTATCTCTGTCTTGTTTTTGGGCTGGTGGTACGGGGTCAAAACCCCCTTCATTCAAAGGATGGCATTTTAATAGACGTTTGCCTGATAACCAACACCCTTTTACAAAACCGTGAGCTTTAAGGGCTTCTATTGCATAAAGAGAGCAAGTTGGGTTGAACCGACAACGTGGCCCAATAAGAGGACTGATGACCCATCTATAAAAATAGACGAGACCGATTGCTAACCACGCGAGGGGCGAGACAGGCGATGCCATAGCTTATCTAGAAGTTTGAACATTTCTTCATTGCTCAGAGTTTGCGCACTCTTTTTCGCAATTACAACAAAATCTTTGCTTGGAAGTTCGTGTTGTTTGTTACGAAAACTTTCACGTACCAGACGCTTGAAGTGGTTTCTGCCGACAGCTGTTTTAATCTGCTTTTTAGGAACCGCTAGACCAAGACGAGGGTGTGATAGCGAGTTTTTGCGGGCAATGATGGTGAAATGGGGGGAGCCAGCTCGATGAGCTTGCTTAAATACATTTTGGTAATGCTCGGGAGTTAACAAACGTAACTCCCGAATAAAGGCATGCTTTTTCAAAATAGAAGATTATTTTGAAAGGCGAGCACGGCCTTTAGCACGACGTGCGTTAATTACTTTACGACCGTTCTTAGTCGCCATGCGAGCACGGAAACCGTGAGTACGCTTGCGCTTTAGAACTGAAGGTTGAAAAGTGCGTTTAGACATGGTTATTACCTTTACTGATCAGTAGTTTTAGGTTCTCGTTGAACCCGGCGTGGGACTTATTTCCCGTCTTCTTCTCTATATAGAGATAGAGAGGAAATCCGACGCCTCTCAACAAAGAGGCGGAATTGTAATCACTGACTCGTCAAGAGTCAATAATCAGTTCAACTTCAATTCCAGCCGGCGAATTATACTTTTTGTGAGCTAGAGCGCAAGGATCATTATTAGATCCCAACCTGATTTAGGAATTTTTTAAGTTGGATATCCTGTGGATCATTGAATATTTGCTCTGGCGTTCCTTGTTCGACGATATGGCCGTTAGCCATGAAGATCACTCTATCAGCGACCTCTTTAGCAAACTGCATTTCGTGGGTCACAACCAACATGGTTTGATGCTGAGTTGCGAGCTTTTTCATAAGGTTAAGTACTTCACCAACCCACTCAGGATCGAGTGCTGAAGTTGGTTCATCGAAGAGCAACAGCTCCGGTTGGAGCGCCATAGCGCGACCAATACCGACCCGTTGTTGCTGTCCACCGGATAGGGAAGCAGGGTATTGATCCCCTTTATCACCTAGACCGATGTCATCGAGAATTTGCTGTGCTTTTTCAAGCGCTTGGTCTTTTTTCCAGCCTTTTACGGTGATAAGACCTTCGGCAATGTTCTGACGCGCTGTCATGTGCGCGAACAGAGCGTAATTTTGAAATACAAAGCCGGTTTTACGGCGCAGCGCCAATACTTCGGCTTTGGTGTAGCTCTGACAATCGACCTTCACATCATCAATGGTGATCGTGCCTTTGTCTGCTTGCTCAAGAAAATTTACGCAGCGCAGCAGCGTCGATTTTCCGGTGCCGCTTGAGCCGATAATGACGATGATTTCCCCTTGTTTGATATCAATATCGATACCTTTCAGGACTTCTGTATCGCCAAACTGCTTGTGGATATTTTCCAGTTTAATCATCGTTGATATGCCTTGTTCAATCTTTGTTCAGCCCACAGTTGCACGCGAGTAAGCACTAACACTACGCCCCAGTAGATCAGAGCCACGGCCAAGAAAGCTTCAAAGAAGCGGAAGCTGGATGATGCTTCCATTTGAGCCTTGGCCATGATTTCAGCCACGCCGAGCGTAAAGGCCAACGATGTCGATTTGATCATGTCGATGAAATAGTTCATCAGCGATGGCAAAGCGACACGGGTCGCCTGAGGTAAAATAATGCGGCGCATGGCTTGGCTAGTTGTCATACCCACAGACAAGCTCGCTTCCATCTGGCTGCGATCAATGCCGATGATGGCAGCACGAATACTTTCTGCCATGTAAGCGGCGAAGTGGAGTGTTAAACCGATGACGGCGGCGCTAAATGCATTTAGTCCGACCATCCACGGGAAAATTTGTGGCAGACCGTAGTAAAGTAAGAACAGCTGCACCAAAAGTGGGGTGCCGCGGAAAAAACTGATATACAGCTGACTGAGCTGATCGAGGACAGGGATCTTGAAAACACGAATATTCGCTAAGATGACCGACAAGATCAGAGAGAACAACAGTCCCCATACTGCCATTTCCATCGTAGTGCCAAGATACTTGAGCAGTATCGGCATCAGCTCCAGCATATATTGAAAATCAAATCCCATAACGTTACCAACTTCTAGAAAAACAAACGCCCACTAACAAGCGTAGTGGGCGTAATAATAGTGATCACTTACTTTTTAGTGATATCTGCGCCAAACCACTTCTCAGAGATAGTCGCTAGCGTACCATCTGCACGCATGTCTGCCAGTGCCGCATTTACTTCTTGTTGCAGCTTTTGACCTTTTTCGTTGTTCACGAATGGCCATGCGTTCTCAATCGTTTCGAACGGTTCGCCTGCGAGCTGCAGAGGTAGGCCTGTCTTCTTGATAAGTTCAAGTGCAGATAGGCGATCCATCACGAATGCATCAGCGCGGCCAAGGGCAACATCGTGTTCAATACCTGTATCGTAGGTTTTAACGTTGATTTTGTTGTCCTTATCGTAGCTACGTAGTAGCTGCTCAAAGTTAGAACCCAGGTTTACCGCCACAGTTTTACCTGCGAGGTCTTCAATACCTTTAATGCTGTCATTGCCTTTGCGAACGGTAATCTGTGCACCATCAATCACGTATGGGTTGGCAAATAGGTATTTCGCTTTACGTGCATCGGTCATAGTGATCTGGTTAGAGATAGTGTCGATACGACCGGTCTCAAGTAAACCAAACAAACCAGAGAAGTTCGCAGTCACGTACTCGACTTTGTAGTCGTTGCGGCGACCAATTTCGTCCCAAAGGTCAACTTCAAACCCTTGCAACTTGTCTTGCTTAACAAAGGTAAATGGGAAGTAGCGACCAGACATGCCGACTTTCACTTCTTGTGCTGTCGCAGCATATGCTGCTTGAGATACGGTTGCAGAAAGCGCTAATGCCGTTAGTAGGCCTTTAATCCAGTTTTTCATTTTACTACTCCTTCAAATTATGGAGAGGATGTTACTGGTAAAACTGTCGATAAGTTAAATAACGAGTTGTTATTAACCATAACAAATCCGTGGTTGAACGCTGACTTTTTGCTCATCTTTGTTCAGAGACTGATCAAACTCGATGACAGCTTGAACACGGATCTATACACAAGTTAGATCATGTTTCGCATTTTGTGGGTAGATCTGTGTTTTGTGCATGCGTTTGTGAGTAAAATTAGGGCAATTTGTGCGGATCAAGCCAAATCGACCGAAAAAATTGTGAATAACTTAG